>CAZFDO010000024.1:10422-14142 GCA_964517965.1 uncultured Clostridia bacterium | reverse complement strand
TTCTTGTATTTACTGGCAACTGTTCCTCGATTTGACTGTATTTTGTACTTACTGTACCTAGGAGAAAAATATGTTCAACAAATGGATCACGGGGTTAGTATTTTTAGTGATTGGCTTGTTCATGTTGGGAGCAGTTAATCTTAATAAGGTCATTACCCGGCTGGAAAATAAACTATCAGTGGTTGTTTTTTTAAAAACTGATTTTCCTCAGGAGCAAGCTGCGCTTTTGCAGGAACAGATAAAACGGCTGGCTAATGTTGAGAACGTTGAGTATGTTTCTCCTGATCAGGCCCTGGCTGACTTTGCCCTGGACGATGCCATTGCCCAACAGGTGGAGGTAGTAGGAGAAAATCCATTACCCGGCTCTTTTACTATCAAAGTAAGTGATTCCCATTTGAACAGGGTGAGGCCGCTGGTGGCCCGCATCAAGGAAATGCCGGGTATTGATGAAATTAAATTTGGGGAGCAGGAAGCCGCCAAAGTTCAGGGGATCATCATCAATATAATCCAGGCTAAGAATATTGTGGGTGGCGTTATTTTCTTGTGTTGTTTCTTGCTCTTGTTCTATGTCTATAGTTTTGATCTGGCTACCACCATGTCTTTAAGCCGGGGGAAAATGCTCAGTGAAAGTTTATGGCTGTACCTGGCCAGCAGTGTCGGAGCGTATGCGATCCTGCTGGTTATTTTCAAGCTGGCCATTGCTAAAATAGGCCGGTTTTCCTTTTTTGGCCTTGAACAAAGTTTGCATTTTGTTTTCTGGTGTCTGGCTCTGCAGGCAGTCAGTCTTTTGACTGCTACGAGGCATCCCAAAGTCGCAGCCCAAGGTTTGCATTAATTTTGAGAACCGAGACATAAAAGTTCGATATTTTTCCGCCTAAAAAAGCCCGAGCATACCAGCAGTGGTATGTAAGGAATTTTTTAGAAAAGAAAAATGAATAAATTTTACGTCGAATTCCAAAATCTAATGCAAATATTGGGTTACAGGATAGGGCTCATGAGGAATAAATTAATTTTATTTATTATTATGCTTATTTTAACCGGTCGTTCTTTGCCAGCGGCAGATATCGATGAGAATATTAACAAAGCAAAGCAAGCAGCGCAGGATAACAATAAAAATCTCGATCAGATCAAAAGTAAGATAAAAGAGAAGAGCGTTTACTCGGAAAAGCTGAAGGGCCAGGAAGTCAATATTGCCGCGGAACTGAAGCGGATCAACCTGGAGCTGAAGAAGATCCAGTCCGAGATCAACCGGCTCAATAAAAAAATTGGGCAAGCTCAGCGACAGATAAATATAACCCAGGCTAAGATCGTGGAAAAACGGATAGCCGCTGACCAAACCCGCAAGTTGCTCAGCAAGCACCTGCGGGTCCTTTACAAATACCAGCAAAGCACCTTGGGGTATTTGCCGGCGGTGCTGGCCAATGTCCCGTATGACCAGCTGGTAAAAAGCGAAAAATACTTAAGAACTATAGCCCAGGAAAACTGGCAATTATACCAGCAATTAAAAGGACAGGAAGCAGAGATCAGCGCGATCAAGAAGGAATTGGAAGCCCAGGAAAAAAAGCTGGAAGTCCTGCAAACTGAAGTTAAAGGGCAGGAAGAAGTAGCCATTAAACAGAAAAACCTGAAAAATGAATTATTGGACAAGGTAAAAAAGCAACGGAGAAATACAGAAGATGAAATCGCCAAATTAAAAAAAGAAGCAGTTGCCCTCCAGAATTTGGTTGATAAATTCCGTTCCAGGATCAGTAAGCTGGAAAAAGAGAAAATAAAGCAAAGGCAGCGGATATTAGCCGCCAAAAAAGGCTCGTATGAATGGCCGGTAGCGGGTATGGTCGTCAGTAAATATGGCAGGCAAAAACATAGTACTTTGAATACCTTTGTAGTCAATAACGGGATTGAGATCAAGGCTGATGCAGGTACGGCAGTCTCGGCTATTGAGCAAGGGAAAATATTATTTGCCGGCGAGTTTAAGGGATATGGCCAAATGATCATTGCTGACCACGGGGATGATTTTTATACAGTCTATGCGCATCTGAGCAAAGTCCTGGTCAAAGAAGGAGAATCAATAATCAAGGGGCAGTCTATTGGTGAAACAGGTTATGGTAAAAACCGCCGGAATGACAGCCCTAATTTATATTTTGAAATAAGACAGAACGGCAAACCGGAAGACCCATTGCTATGGCTTAAATAAAAATAACCGATAATGGTAATTAAAAATGGAGGCAATATGCGTAACCTAAGCAAGAAATATGTATTTATGATCTTATTCATTGTGCTGTTTGGCTTTGCCAGTTTTACCGGCACGACGAGCGTAATGTATGACGAGCTTAAGCTTTTCAGTGAAGGGTTGGACCGGATCCAGTCACACTATGTAGAAGAAGTTAATCCAAAAAAACTGATCTATGGCGCTTTGAGCGGCATGGCCAGGTCACTGGATCCTTATTCCCAATTCATGGAACCGGACATGTACAATGAAACCAAAGTCGAAACCGAAGGTGAATTTGGCGGCTTGGGTATCAGGATAGAAATAAAAGATGATGTTCTGACCGTGGTCGCGCCGATCGAGGGAACTCCGGCCTACCGGCAGGGCGTTTTGCCGGGAGACCGCATTATCAAGATCGAGGGGAAGGAAACCAAGGGTTTAAGCCTGATAGAAGCGGTAAAACGGCTGCGCGGGCCGAAAGGCAGCAAAGTCTCGATCACTATTTTCCGTGAAGGGGCTAAAGACCTGCTCGATTTTACCATTGTCCGTGATATTATCAAGATCGAAAGCGTAAAATACAAAATGCTCAGCGATAAATTGGCGTATGTGAAAATTAACGAGTTTACTGAAAAAACCGCTAAGGATCTGGATCGCGCACTCAATGAACTGGAAAAGGCCAATGCTGAAAAACTCATTCTTGACCTCCGTAACAATCCCGGCGGATTACTGAATGCCTGCATTGAAGTCTGCAAACAATTTATCGGCGACAACAAGCTTTTGCTTTCCATCCGGGGCCGGGACCCTAAAATGAACCAGCAGTTCATCGCTGATAAAACCATGAAACATAAACCGTGGCCGATAGTGGTGCTGGTAAACCGCGGCAGCGCCAGTGCCAGCGAGATCTTATCGGGAGTGATCCAGGATTATAAACGCGGTAAGATCATTGGCGCTAAGACTTTTGGCAAGGGGAGCGTTCAAACTGTGATGCCGATGAGTGACGGCAGCGGTTTGCGGTTGACCACGGCGAAATATTATTTGCCCAGCGGCCGTTCGATCCATGAGATCGGCGTGACCCCGGATATAATCGTGGAAATGCCGCGCGAAGATGAAGTGAAACTGATGATGCAAAATGACGGGATACCTCTGAAAGCCGGGGAAAAACCGGTTAAAGATATAATCATGGAAAAAGCCATAGAAATACTTAAAGCCGGGAAAAATATAGCTAAGGCTAAATGACAATTAGAATTATAGCAAAGGGATTAAATAATGAAGAAGCAAGCTAAGGCGTTCCTAAAAACAGTCATCATCCTTTTCGTAGCGGCGTTAGGGGCGTATTATATTTTCTTAACCTATATCCATCCTCCGGCAGTGGATTATAGCAGGATGAGCAGTAAAGTAGACCAGGCGATCGACCAGGTACTGGTCTCATTAGGGGCCGGTAACGATAATATCATTAAGGTTTTTAAGGAAGAAAAGAAACTGGAGCAGTATTCCTGGATCCAGACAACCAAAGA
>CAZFDO010000024.1:1503-10412 GCA_964517965.1 uncultured Clostridia bacterium | reverse complement strand
GATCAGGATAGCGGAAACTATAGATCTTAAGGAAGCTGGAAAAGCCCTGCGCCGGGCTATTGAAGCCCAGGGAGCCAGGGTTATAACGCTGACTATTAATGCCGAAGCCAACACCTTGAACCTGAAAGCCGGAGTGAAAAATATCATCCTGGAAATATTGATCTTGCGCCGCCAGGTCACTTTGCCTAAATACCGTGCCGCTATCCTGATTGATGACCTGGGCTATGACCTGCAGGTAGCCACCCGGTTAATAGCTTTGCAGGAACCATTGACCTTTGCTATTTTGCCGGGGGAGCGTTACTCCAAAATTATCGCGGAGAAAGTGACGCAAGCCGGATATGAGGTGCTTCTGCACCAGCCTATGGAGCCGTTGGATTATCCAAAAAACAACCCTGGCAAACGCGCTATTTTGATGACCATGACCTCGGCGGAGATCAAGGCAATGCTGCTCAAGAATATCAGCGATATCCCGTTTGCGGCTGGCGTCAATAATCACATGGGATCGAAAGTAACGGAGAACGAACCTAAGATGCGGGAGATCATGGGCGTTCTGAAAGAGCATAACCTGCTCTTTGTCGATAGTCGCACCAGTGGTAAATCGGTAGCTTACAAAATAGCCAAAAAGATGGGTTTAAGAGCCGCCTATAACCAGGTTTTTTTAGATAACGAGAGCAACCTGGAATATATTAAGAAGCAGTTGGACCTGGTGGCAAAAATAGCCATGAAAAATGGCCGGGTAGTCGCGATCGGCCATTGCGAACGGAAAGAAACACTGCTGGCGCTACAGGAAAAACTGCCGGAATTTAAAAAAATGGGCATCGCCATCGTCCCAGTATCGCAATTAGTGGAGTAAAATGAACATACTATCTATCGAGACTTCTTGTGACGAGACTAGTGCCAGTATAGTGAAAAATGGCCGGCTTATCCGGTCTAATATTATTTCTTCCCAGATTCACATCCATAGTAAATATGGCGGGGTAGTGCCGGAGTTGGCTTCCCGCCATCATTTAGAAAATATTAATATCGTGATCGTTGAGGCGCTGAAAAAAGCCCGCCTGAAAATGACGGATATTGATGCCCTGGCCGTGACCCAGGGCCCGGGATTAGTGGGTTCATTACTCGTAGGCATAATGGCGGCAAAAACTTTAGCGTCCCTGTACCGGATACCTTTAATACCGATCAATCATATTGAAGGCCACATCTATGCCAATTTTCTGGAACACACCCTTAAGCCGCCGTTTCTCGCCCTGGTTGTTTCCGGAGGACATACTGAGTTGATCGTACAGCAGGATTATACCCGGTATAAAATATTAGGGCGTACCAGGGATGATGCGGTAGGTGAAGCCTATGATAAAGTGGCTAAATTGCTTGGTCTGGGATATCCCGGCGGTCCGGTCATTGATAAGTTAGCCAGGGAAGGTGACCCTAATTATGTCAAGTTTCCCCGGCCTTATTTGCCTGGTTCCTATGATTTTAGTTTTTCCGGACTCAAAACCGCAGTAGTTAATCATGTTGCTAAACTGCCAGCGGCTACCTGCCGTCTGCGCACTAAAGATATTGTTGCCTCGTTCCAGCAGGCAGTAGTGGAAGTATTAGTTAATAAAACATTAGCGACGGCGCAAAAACTGAAAATGAAAAAGATTGTCCTGGCTGGGGGAGTGGCGGCGAATTCGGCGCTACGCGCTCTTTTTGCCGCCAAAATAAAAAAGACCGGATTAAAAATATATTATCCCAGTCTTATTCTCTGCACAGACAATGCCGCGATGATCGCTGGCGCTGCCTATTACCGCAGCAGGAATAAAAAAATAAAGTATAATCAGAAGATGCTGACTTTTAAAGCCGAACCTAATTTACATCTGTAAGCGAGGGTGTATTTCCAGGAAGGCTTTTACTATCTCCGGGTCGAGTTGTGTCCCGGAGCAATTTCTTATTTCCGCTAAGGCGATCTCAGTACTCAGCGCTGGGCGGTAGGGGCGTTCGCTGGTCATTGCATCGTACGTGTCAGCTACCGCAATGATCCTGGAAAGATAGGGGATATTTTCGCCTTTGAGCCCGTCAGGATATCCGCGTCCGTCAAAACGCTCATGATGATGTCTTACAATCGGCTTGATAGGTGATAAAAACGCTACTGGCGCAATTATTTCCTCTCCTAATGCCGGATGCATTCTGATAATATTGAATTCAGCTTCATTTAATCTGCCAGGTTTGTTAAGTACCTCTTTGATAATACCGATCTTGCCAACGTCATGCAAAATACCGGCAAATTTCAAAGTATCTATATCTGTCCGGCTGATTCTAAGCTGTCGCGCGATCTGGATCGCTAATTTTGTGACCCGGTCGGAATGGCCACGGGTATATTCATCACTGGCTTCGATCGCCTGAGCGAGAGCTTGCACGGTTTCCAAATAGGTTCTTTTCAAGTCTCCATATAATTGTGCGTTTTCAATGGCTATACCCGCTTCATCAGCCAAAGTCGTCAACATATTTATGTCTTCCTTACTATACAGCTCTTCAGATAATTTCTCTCCCAATAGTAAGATACCTTTCAAAGAATTTTTAATAAAAATTGGGATCGCGATAATTGCTTTAAGAGAATCTATTTCAGCGTGTAATATGGCGTAATCACTACTAGTATAGGTGCTTTCAATTTTACTTCTTAATACAACTTTCCTGGTAGAAATCAATAATCTAACCAGGTCACTTTGCGCGTCGAATTCTATTTCTTTGGTTATTTGATCCAATCCAGTCGAAGCTCTTATTTTATATTGAGCAGTATCTTCATCAAATAAAAATATTACAACTTGCCTAGTATTCAATAACCCGGACATAGAAACAATTAAATTTAACAATTCCCTTAAGTCCAAAACAGTGACCAGTAAGCGGGTGAACTCTGCGATTGCCTCCTGATAATCAAGCTTTCCCCGGAAAAATAATTTATCAATAATGATTTCGATCCATGTCCTTAAAGGTTGAAAAGTAGCGGTAATAACAAAACCAGCAATAATTCTGATAGTTAACGAAGTAATGCCTGTTATATTATGAAGAAGAGATTCAAATAACAAAATAATAGCTATATAAATACCAATAATACTAGTGCTTAAAATAGTATAAACAGCTGTTTTTTTAATAATAATGTTAATATTCATTATGTTGTAGCGGATAATGGCGTAGGCAAAAATAGACGAATAGGTAATTTGTACAATGTAGAAGACGACAGGAAAATTGGGGATAAGGAGGGTTAGGAAATAAAGAAACGCCGCTATTGCTCCTACGGATAATCCGATAAGAACGATCCTGAGTTGCGCTTTTTTCTTCAACGATACTGTTTCCCGGTAAGAGAGGATCAAATGGGTTAGCCCAGTAGATATCCCCAATAGAAAATACAGTGGGAAAAGGAAAAATAACGATCCGACATTTTCCTGGGAGGGATTTATAAAAACACTTTTTATGAATAGATCGGAAGTATTGATAATTAAGAGGAAAAAAGAACAGAATAGCAAAGATCTATAAATGGTTTTAAATGATCGCTTATGTATTTTATCAATAAGAGAAAAAATGGTCCGGTTAAAAAAAGGAATTATAAAAAACGCGCCAATATAGGAGATCCTATCCCAAAACAAGGCAGTTTGATTGTTTGGGCTAAGTTTAATTAAAATATCCGCCGAATTCCAAAGAGCGATGGAAGCATTCATGAGAAAAAATGAACGATGCAGGATGTTTTTCCTGTCTTTGCTATAAACAAAATAACCAATGGAAAAACTACTGATGACGGCAAACAGCGCGAGTGCTATACGCAAGCTCATTAGATCCCCTAAATAATATGGAGTTGCTTGCCTACCTTGCTCAGTGTATCCAGCAGGAAGTTCAGATCATTTTTGGTATGGGTAGCCATTACGCTGATCCTGATCCTGGACTCTTTTTTCCTCACTGCCGGATAGGCAACCGGGCTTACAAAAATACCTTCATTTTCTAGAATGCCGGTTAGTTTATAAACTAGTTTTTCGTTCTTTAAGATTATAGGGATAATTGCCGATTCTGTCAACCCAATATTGAATCCCTGGGCTTTAAGGCTGGTAATAGTGTAATTTATATTGGCCGACAATTGAGCGTGTAACTCGGGCTGTGTATTGATTATTTCAATAGCTTTAAGAACTGCCGCTGAAACCGCTGGCGGCAAGCTCGTTGAAAATACGAATGCTCTGCTGGTATGCTTAAGATAATGTATGATCCTTCTATTGGCAACAGCAAAACCACCAACACCCCCTAAGGCTTTGCTCAAAGTGCCAATGGTAAGATCAATCTTCCCTTCTAGGTTAAAGTGTGAGGCTGTCCCCCGGCCTGAGTAGCCTATTACTCCTGTCGAATGCGCGTCATCTATCATTACCGCGGCGCTATATTTATTGCCCAATTCATAGATCCGGTCAAGCTTGGCTATATCGCCATCCATGCTGAATACACCATCGGTTATGATTATTTTGTTTTTATTCCGGTCGGTTAATTTTAAAATATCTTCCAGATCATCAATATCATTATGTTTAAAAACTGAAAATTGATTTCCTGATAAAAGGCAGCCGTCCACAATACTGGCATGGGCTTTGGCATCAATAATGACCTGATCGTCTTTTGCGACCAGACTAGAGATAATTCCTACATTAGTAGAATATCCTGAGCTAAATACAATACAGTCTTCTCCTCCCTTAAGGGCGGCCAGGGCATGCTCTAATTGATTATGCAGGTCAATAGTGCCGCTTAATACACGCACTCCCCCTGACCCGACGCCATATTTTTTAACTGCTTTAATCGCCGCTTCTTTTACCTCCGGGTGATTGGCGAGACCAAGATAATTATTAGATCCGAACATTAACATTTCTCGGCCATTTCTTATGATCTTATTGCCAGCTCCGGAGCTTATCTCCCGTAAGTAAAAATAATGGTCATTTACCATGAGCTTATCCATGCGATTATAGCGCATGCACTTCAAGAAAAAGGGTTTGCTATGGCGGCGTTCTAATGATCGTTTATTCCCCGCTATTATATCCTGGCGATATCTGCGTTGGCCCTTCCGGCGGTTTGGCAGCATCTTGAGATTATCCAGGAAGACATCAAAATCATCTATTTTTTCCGGGCCGTAAAAGATCGTTGAATAATAATACATTTTGTTTTGAATATTAAAAAGATCTATATGGGCAGATTTAACGATTAATTTGTTATTGATTTTAAAGGAGATGGTGGCTAAAGAAGAATCAGGAAGGATTGTGGGTGAAGTTATTCTGGCTCCGAAAAAGCTTATGTCAATAATGAATATAGGGAAATTGCTTTCTTGATGATTATGTTTAATCCCTAACATTGCGTCTATATTCACGCAATAATGGGGGGTGGTTCTTCTATCTTTGTTTTCCATCATAAAGTCTCCCAGAGAATAAGATAGTTTAGAGATTTTTCTCTTCTCAGCGCCGGAGATTAGAAGTCTGGCAATGGGAGTTGATGAAAAACAAGTGATGCTGTAAAAAAATCTGTTGCAAATCGATTGACTGCAGGGTTTAGCTTCATGTGTACCTCCTTTTATAAAACCAACTGCTGCTCCGCACATTGATCTCGTAAAAAAAGGCACTCAAATTTATAATCAGATTGTAATACATTTGCCGTTTATTGTAAAGATAATATTGTCTTTAGTTTGCGAAAAACCGCTTGACAGAATAGAAATAGGGGACAGAAATAGAAATACAGAAGGAAATAGGGGACGGTCTTCAGTTAATACAGAAGGAAATAGGGGACGGTCTTCAGTTAATAAGATAATTGACAAAGATGAGAGTAACTGGTAGAATAAGAGCATGCCAAGACAAGGAAGAGTCGACATAGTTGGGAGTATATATCATGTGATTACCCGTGGGATAAACAGGGGGAGCATCTTTGCTGATAAAGCAGACCGGGAAGAATTTGTAGCCCGGCTGGGAAAACTAGTCAAGGAAACAGGGAGTATATGTTATGGTTGGGCCTTAATGCCCAACCATTTTCATTTAATAGTCAGGCGCGGAAAGAAGCCAGTCAGCGAATTAATGAGCCGGTTATTGACCGGCTATGCGCTCTACTATAACCGGCGGCACAAGAGACGGGGGTATTTGTTTCAAAACCGCTATAAATCAATCTTATGTCAGGAAGAGGTATATCTGCTGGAACTAATACGCTATGTGCACTTGAACCCCCTGCGCGCCGGCCTGGTCAAGGACATCCAAGAATTGGCCAAGTACCCCTGGAGTGGATATAGTGCGATACTGGGCCAGGTAAAGAGGGAATTTCAGGAAGTAGATGATGTCTTGAGCCGCTTTGGCCACAGTCGGACAGCAGCATGTAGGAAACTGGAGGAGTTTATGAACGATGGGGTAGCCAGGGGAAAACGGGATGATTTGACCGGCGGAGGACTCCGGCGCAGCGCTGGAGGATGGGCAGGAGTCAGGGGATTAAAGAAGCATAAAGAGTATTGGCGAGGGGATGAGCGCATCTTGGGAGAAGGGCAGTTTGTAGAACAAGTACTCAAAGAAGCAGACGAAACGATAGGACAGAGAGAACAGCTAAAAGCCAAGGGGTATACGTTAGTGGAAGTGATAGGCCGAGTATGTCAGGAATACGGCATCGGCCGGGATGAAATAACCTTAAAAGGCCGGCAAAACAGGATCGCTGAGGCCCGTGCCATGATTGCCTATTTAGGGGTCAGGGAACTGGGATATACAGGCAAAGCAGTGGCGATGATCCTAAGATGCTCACAGCCAGCGGTGAGTCTCTTAGTCAGGAATGGTGAAAAGATAGCCCGGGAAAAGAAGGTTATCTTATTAACTGAAGACCGTCCCTAATATCCCCTGTCTTTAATACCTGGGATGATTCAGGACGATTCCTAATCGGCTGGTGGGATAGACTTGATACATTGAATAAAACAGTAGAAAGGCTTAATGGATATACACAACATGCCCCTGAAGCAATTGCTCCAAATGGAGAGCTTGGAGCAAGTTCCTGGAATATGATAATAGGTGATAGAAACAAAATATTAAGTAGTATGGTAATCAAGCCCAAACGCAGTTATCTTTTTAATATATTTGGAAAATAGGAGTCGAAGCCACGGTGAGTAAAATAGTTCGTCTTTTAGTAGTATCCCTAATAGCTCTAATAATTAGCACTCCACTAATAGCCGGTGGGCATAAATATATTGCCTATCCGGTTGTTTTTGTTCATGGGTTTAATGCTGATATGGGATCATGGAGTACTACAAAACAGAACTTAAGGTATTTATATAGTGGTAAATCTGGCTTTGCTTCCGAACCACAATATTTTCCAGAGATGAACTATGGTAAAGATATTCTTGGAGAGAGAAGAGAAAAATGAAAAGAAAGAATCGTCAAAAAGCCAAAGGCAAGAAGGGTCAAAATATCGCTTGACTGGGACGGAAAATGTGGTATATTCATAATAAGCCGTATATCAAACAAATCAATAGAAGCTACGTAGTTATTTGCTGTGAGCACTTGGAGAGAGTGCTTAGAGCCAATCATTAGGTTGTCATGAGGAAGCAGAATCTGGCAGCCTTTTTTGTTTAATAAGAGGAGAAATAATGAAAAGAATAGTAATACTAATAGCCATGCTGATGTTAATAAGTGTAAACACTTATGCTGCACAGAAGCTGATCAATATTACGGAAGATACTATACCAGAGGATTCGTATAGGCCGGTAGCAGGGAAAGAGTTTCTGGTTGCAGTGAAGCTGGTAGATGTGGATGTAGAGCTAAATACAGAACAGCCCATATCAAATGAGCCAATTATCTTCCAGTCAAGTATAGGAACTCTCTCTGAGACTGAAGTGACTACCAATATCTACGGGGAAGCCATTATCTGGCTAACCACTGATACTATGCCAGATACCAGTCACAGCATAACTGCCAACGCACAAAACAAGCCTGAAATAACTCCAATAACCATTGAGGTTAAGAATATAGCCCTACCGCAAGATGCGCCAACAGCGGAAGAATTGGTTGCTGCTGCGGATACAAACGCGGATAAGATAACGGATATCATAGCGGATATACAAGTAACCAGTAACGCACCCTGGGAAAGTCCTTCCAGACAATTAAAAATCTGGGAAAAGGAGAGAAACAGAAAGTTCAAGAAATATCGCCAAATCCCAAAACTACTGTCAGGCCGGAAATTTCAACTACTAATCCGCCTGAATTAACAAAGGATATTGTAGCCTATAACCAACTAAACAATATTTACGTGGTCAAGTACAAGCAGAAGACCCAGACAGATATTTTCCCCTTTGATCTTGACAATATTGATCCGGTCAAAGGGATTATAGTAGGCAAAGCAAGTTATCTTAAAAATGATGGTACAGTAACAAAAATGATTACGGAAGACTCTTATTTTACGCTCATGAATAACATCTGGGTGTTTCAGAAAGAAAAGCAGAAAATGTATAATGGGGTAGGCGAGATCCAATATACCACTGTTTACCAATACTCAAACACACAGATTAACACCGGTTTACCGGATAGCGAATTTAATCAGTAGGAAAGGACGGATAATGATAGTTGGATTTATAAAGAGGCATAATATATTATTCAGTTTGACAATAGTGTTATTGATAATTTTAGCTTTTGATCTCACGGGGTTGACGCAAGACGCCCGGGTAATGAATTGGACAGCTTTTAGTATAGGACTGGGTATTTTAATATATCTTGAGGTCATCAAACGCAACGCCTTAAATATCAAAATGAAACGGCTACTAGGATATGGCTTTTTATTCAGTCTGGTGCTTTTTGCTGAGTTAAATGCTAGATATGAGTTGCAAACTAACTTTTTTAAGCCCTGCTGGTCACCGGAAGGCAAACAGATAGCATTCTTTATGGAGAAAGCGCTTTATCGCTATC
>CAZFDO010000024.1:0-1493 GCA_964517965.1 uncultured Clostridia bacterium | reverse complement strand
TATCATTGGGGATTCCCATTTAGCCTATGGAGCCCGGACGATATTTGGAAGAAATATTATCTCTGCACGATGGACTATGACGGGAAGAACTTCAGGCAGGTGAAACAAACGGATAGCTCCGGATATATTAGTTGGTCTGGCAGCGGTAACATTGTCTTTACGCAAGGGAGCGAGATAAATAATAAATCTGAGGCAAGAATGTACAAATTGCGGCCGGACGGTACTGGGCAAGAAGAGTTGTGGAAATGGGATGAACAGACAGAGTATCACGGGGTTCTTTGGCTTTCTCCGCAAGAAGATTATTTTATGCTCTACAAAAGCACTGGTACGGTGCAAGTATATGCAGTTTATGATAGGAATAAAAAGCAAATCAAAAAGACATTTTTGTATTCTGATGTGAACTTGGATTGGTATGGTTCATACCAGAAAAACGAGATAGCCTTGATTGTTAGACAAATTGACCCTAAAATCACGGAGAGAGTTTTGGTTAAATACGACATAGACACAGATAAAATGGAACAGCAAAAGATAATAGATAGAAGCTACTTAGAGGATCTTAAAAAACTTGATGGTTTTGAATATAGTTTTGCCTCTCGCTCCCTCTCCCCCGACCGGAAGATGTATGCACGCGAGGGAGGGGTATGGACAGTTGCTAATAATAAAGTTGTATCAGATTTCTATGTGAAACCTAAACAAAGTTATCTTTTCAATATCTTTGGGAAATAGGAGCAAAAGCCACGTGAGTAAAATGGTTCGTTTTTTAGTTATATTCCTCATAGCCATATTGATAGGAACGCCTCTCATAGCCGGTGGGCATAAATATATTGCCTATCCGGTTATTTTTGTTCACGGGTTTAATGCAGATATGGGATTATGGCAATGCCACCTGCAATGCGGGTATGAAGGTGGCCCAATATTTAAGAATAATTGTTGGATAGCGGCTATATGATATTGGATTTAGACAACCTTTCGACATCGAACAAGGAGAGATCTTGAAAACAGCGAAAAAATGCCGGCAATGCGGTGCCACAATTAAAAGGCCCAGACAGATGAAAAACATTCACTGGCGGCTCAAGAAATTCTGTGTCGAATGCAAGCGGAAGAGAATGTTGAGATATTTTCGCCGCAGGTATAAACTGCATCATACGAAATATCTCAGATTTAATCGTGAAAGCCGGAATAAACATCCGGAGACATATAACAAGTGGCGTTTAAAGAATATTGAATATCTCCACAAGAAGAATCATGTGTACTATAGGAAAAACAAAGAAAAAGAGCGCAAACGGGTTAAAGCCTTTCGTCTAGCCCATCTGGACAGGTATAGAGAATACGCCAGGAGATACCGGGAGAGGAAGCGGGAGAAATTAAGGGCATTAAAGCTTGGAGAGAGAAGAGAAAAATGAAAAGAAAGAATCGTCAAAAAGCCAAAAGCAAGAAAGGTCAAAATATCGCTTGACTGGGACGGAAAATGTGGTATATTCATAATAAGCCGT
>CAZFDO010000023.1:0-14647 GCA_964517965.1 uncultured Clostridia bacterium | reverse complement strand
AGTGTTTTGGATCGGCATCCGGAAGAATATAATAAGCTCTTTGATGATATCACGATCAATGTCACTCAGTTTTTCCGGGATATTACGGCTTATGATGCTTTTGATAAAACCGTACTGCCGCTTGTCTTGGAAGATAAGAAAAAAGCGCAAAGTAACGTTCTCCGGATCTGGAGCTGTGGTTGCTCCAGCGGGGAAGAGCCATATTCTATCGCTCTTTGTCTGGCGGATCGCCTGGGGGCAAAGATCAATAATTACAGTATTACCATATTTGGTTCGGATTTTGATGATAGCAGCTTGAGTAAGGGACGGGCGGGTATTTATAGTGCGGCGAGCCTGGAAAATGCGCCGGCTGATATAATAGCGAAATATTTCGTCCAGGACGGTAATAAATTTGCCATCAAAGATGAGATCAAAACACTGGTAAAATTCATCAAGCATGACTTTATCAGGGAAGAACCGTTTAAGAACCTGGACATTATATTCTGCCGTAACGTAATGATCTATCTCACCCGGGAAATGCAGACTAGGCTGCTGGTTAATTTTTACAAAAGCCTCAATGCTAAAGGCTTTTTGGTTTTGGGAAAAGTGGAAGGCTTAATGAGCGCGAACGAAGGGCTATTTGAGCGTTTTAATATTACGGAGCGTATTTTTCAAAAAGGGTAGAAGAAAAAAAGCTAAAAAAGAAGGAGGCGAGAAGTATGGGGACAAAAATCCTGATTGTAGATGACTCAGCTTTTATGCGGATGACTCTTAAGAACATCCTCTCCAAGGAAGGCTATGAAATAGCGGGAGAAGCTGAAAACGCGGAACAAGCTGTAGCCAAATACACCGAGACCAAGCCTGATCTGGTAACGATGGATATCATTATGCCGGGTGAGAATGGGATCAAAGCGGTAAAAGAGATCATGAAGGTAAATGGCAGCGCTCAGATCCTGATGGTCAGCGCTATGGGGCAAGAAGCCCTGATCGTTGAAGCCATGCAGGCTGGGGCTAAGAATTTTATCATTAAACCTTTTCAACCGGAAAAAGTGATCGAAGCGGTCCGGAAAGTGCTGAAAACGTAACTCCAGAAGGAGGCCTTAGTTGTGGACAAGATAAAAGTATTTGTCGTCGATGATTCTAATTTTATGCGCAAGATCATCACGGATATGTTGAACTCCGATCCGCAGATCACGGTGATCGGGACCGCCAGCGATGGCCGGGAGACTGTGGAAAAGGTCAAATCCTTACTGCCGGATGTGATCACCCTGGATATTATTATGCCGGAAATGGACGGGTTGACCGCCCTGGAACAGATCATGAAAATATGCCCGACGCCGGTGGTGATGTTCAGTAAAGTGACTCGCGACGGAGCTGAGGCGACGCTCAAGGCCTTGGAATTTGGCGCAGTTGATTTTGTCACCAAGCCCCAGGATGCGGACCTGGGCAGCATAAAAATGGAGATCGACAAAATCAAAATCGAACTAATAGATAAGATCAAGATCGCTGCCCGTATTGACCGCAATAAACTGAAGGTGCTCTATCCGACAACCAGGATCAGGGAAAAAATAAACAATGTAGCCGAACCGACTGAACGCATTATTTGTATCGGTTCTTCCGCGGGCGGTCCGAAAGTATTAATGGAAATAATGCCGCTGTTACCCTATGATCTGAATAGCGGGGTGCTGGTTGCTCAGCACATGCCTTCATTCTTTATCAAATCATTTACCGAGCGGCTCAGTAATATTTCCAAGATCAGCGTGCGTGAAGCCAAGATCGGCGATATTGTCACTCCCGCGACGGCTTTTCTGGCTCCGGAAAGTTATTCTATCAAAGTGGAGAAGATCAAAAAAGGCGGAGCAGTTACTTTATCAAGTGAACCCTCAGTGCACCGGGTCAAGCCCTGTATTGATTCCATGATGGAAGCAGCGGCGCAGGTATATGGCTCTAAATCCATTGGTGTCCTGCTCAGCGGTATGGGACGCGATGGGGTAAAGGGCTTGAAAGCGATTAAAGACGCCGGCGGCAAAACCATTGTGCAGGATGAATCTTCCAGTATCGTTTTTGGCATGGCCAAGGCCGCTATTGAAGAGGGAGTAGTTGATAAAATAGTTCCGGCTAGTAAAATCATTGAAGAAGTTCTTAAATTAATTTAAGAGGTTATTTATGACCGAGGATATGTCGCGCTACAAGGATATGTTTATCAGTGAGGCGACTGAATATCTGCAGAATCTGAACAAATCCCTGCTGGATCTGGAGAAAAACCCGGAAAACCTGGAATTGCTCAATGAGATCTTCCGTTTGGCGCATACCATGAAAGGTATGGCCGCGACTATGGGGTACCAGAAGATTACTACTGTCGCCCACCAAATGGAAGACGTGCTGGACCGGCTGCGCAAGCAGGAATTGAAAGTGACCCCGGAAATAATCGAGACTATGTTCAAAGCCCTGGATGTGCTTGAGCCGTTATTGCAGGAAGTAGCCAGCGGCGAAGATAAAAAAGTAGATATTACCGAGATCATTGTTAAATTAAAAATGATCATGGAACAAAAACAATCGGCAGCCGCGCCGGAGTCTAAAGAAACAGAGCCAGAAACCCCCGCAGACGAAAAAAAAACAGTAATTAAGGAAGGCGAAAAAAAAAGAACCCAAACTAGCGTCAGAATCAATATAGAACACCTTGATAATTTAATGAATCTAGTCGGTGAGCTGGTAATCAATAAAGCCCGGCTTTTTCAAATCGGAGCCACTTATAAACTGGGAGAGCTTAATGAAACTTTAGGCCAGTTGGAGCGTATTACCGGCACTTTGCAGGAAGAAGTCCTTAAAACCAGAATGATCCCAGTTTCCCATATCTTTGACCGGTATCCACGAGTGGTCAGGGACCTGGCGAAACTTAAAAATAAAGAGATAAATTTTGAAATTGAAGGCTCGGATATTGAACTGGACCGGATGATCGTAGATGAAATCAATGATCCGTTGATCCATTTGATCAGAAATTCGGTAGACCATGGCATCGAAACCCCGCAGGAAAGGGTAAATAAGGGGAAAAGCGAAACCGGTTATGTAAAACTTTCAGCCAGACGTGAAAAAGGCTACGTACGTATTGAATTAACAGATGACGGTAAAGGCATGGATCCGCATGATATCGCGGAGAAAGCCATTGAAAAAGGAATGCTGACCAAGGAAAAGCTGGCCTTATTGACAGAGCAGGAAATGCTCATGCTGATCTGCGAGCCGGGTTTTTCCACTGCTGCGGAAATAAGCGATATCAGCGGCCGCGGCGTAGGCATGGATGTGGTCAAGACCAAGATAGAGGCCTTTAATGGTTCGGTGATCATTGAAACAAAGAAGGGCAAAGGGTCAACCTTTATTATAAAGTTGCCTTTGACTTTGGCGATCATCCAGTCTCTCATGGTTAAGGTAGCTGATGAGGTTTATGCTATACCGCTCTCTAATATTACTGAAATAAATTCTTTTTCTCCTGATTTGATCCGGACCATTGAAAAAAGGGAAGTGATAAAAATCAGGGAGGAAATACTGCCGCTGATAAGTCTGCGTGAAGCATTTGACCTGCCGAAGCAGCAATATGGCGAAGAAATATACGTCATTACCGTGGAAATGGGAGAGAAAAGGATAGGGCTCGTCGTTGATTCCTTATATAGCCGGGAAGAAATAGTAATAAAAACAATGAGCGGAATTTTAAAAAGGACCAAGGGTATCAGCGGGGCGACTATCCTGGGTGATGGACGGGTGGTGTTGATCGTTGACATTGCCGGGATCATGTGATCAAAGACAGGCACAGAGGCACAAAGTTTTAAAGCAAAAGCAGGCACACAGGAAGTACAAGAACAAGGCACAGAGGAAAAACAGTGGAAAAAATATTTGCCTTAGATATCGGGACCAGAAAAGTAGCCGGATTGGTGGCCACCAGGGAAAACGGGACCATCAATATTCTGGATTGCGAAATACGGGAGCATCAGACCCGGGCCATGCTGGCCGGACAAATACATGATGTCGACCGGGTGGCGGCAGTTGTCCAGGAGATCAAAACAGTCCTGGAGCAGCGACAGGGCGAACGTATTGATAAAGTAGCGGTAGCGGTAGCCGGACGCACTCTTAAAACACTCCGCGGCCAGGCTTCTAAAAATATTAATTTTGAAAATGAAATTACTGCTCCTGCCGTGCTGGACCTGGAATTAACGGCGGTACAGCAAGTGTTAAATAATTTAGGCAATCAGCCGGAGCAGGATCTGGCTGAAAGTTTTTATTGTGTCGGCTATAGCGTAGTAAGTTATTTTCTTGACCAGGAAAAAATTGACAACCTGATAGATCAAAAAGGATATGAGATCGGCGTAGAAATTATTGCTACTTTCCTGCCCCGGATCGTTTTAGAGAGCATGTTTACCGTGCTCAAAAAAACAGGGTTGGAAGTATCCTCTCTTACCTTGGAACCGATTGCCGCGATCAATGCGATTATTCCGCCTGATATGCGCCGGCTCAATTTGGCGCTGGTGGATATCGGCGCCGGCACCAGTGATATCGCCATTACTACCGGAGGCAGTGTAACTGCCTACGGGATGGTTCCGTCAGCGGGCGATATGGTCACTGAAAAATTATGTGATTTATACCTGCTTGATTTTGCCGTCGGAGAAAGGCTGAAACGGCTTTTATCCAGTCAGGCGCAAATAGAGTTTACGGATATTTTTGGCAAGCAATGGAGCCGTTCGGCATTGCAGGTCCTGGCTGATCTAACGCCGGCGATCGAGGAACTGGCGGAAACTATTACCAGGCAGATCCTGGTCTTGAACAAAACAGCTCCCAGCGCCTTGGTCTGTGTCGGCGGCGGCAGTTTGACCCCGTTACTCCAGGAAAAACTGGCTCGGGCGCTTCATCTTTCCCGGGAACGCGTCGGTATCAGAGGCCCAGAATTGATTTCCTGGATCCATAATCCCACCGGGAAGCTTACCGGACCAGAAGCTATAACCCCGTTGGGTATTACCAGTATTGCCACTGAGCGGCAGGGCCTGCAATTCATTAATATAAATGTTAATGGGAAACATATACATTTGCTGAATATCAATCAAAAACTTAATGTGTTAAGCGCTCTTTTAGCCAGCGGCGTAAGTACGAAAAAAATGCATTCCCGGCCAGGATTGTCTAAAACCTTTGAATTAAATGGTGACCTGCGCATTATTCAGGGAACCCTGGGCAAGCCGGCTAGCGTCTTGCTGAATAATATTCCGGCCAGCCTGGAAGACCAGATCAATGACCATAGTCAAATTGTTTTTGAAGAGGCCCAGGATGGCCAGGACGGACAAGCAAAGATCAGTGATTTTATCAGCTTATTAGCCAATAAAAAAGTAGTATTGAACGGGGAGATTGTCTCCGCCGGTCCGGTAGTGTATAAGAACCAGGAACCAGTGGGATTGGATACGGTCATTCCGGATCTGGCTAAGATTGAAGTTAAGGCAGATGCTTCACTGCGGGAACTATTGCGGCAGAAATATGATGTCAGCCAGGCCACAGAACGCAGTATTGTGGTAACGATTGATAATGAACCTCAGATCATTACCCAGCAAAGTTTCCATTTGACTATTAACGGACAGGAGGCCAGCCTGGAAGCTCCTTTACATGATGGCGATACCATTGAATATACAGAGCATAACCCCCGGCATTACCAGCTTAAGGAAGTGGTCTCGGCACCGCTGGTCGGACGGGGAGTGCGGGTATATATCAATGGCCAAGAATATACCATTGAAGGCCAACGCGGCAAAATATATATGAACGGACAGGAAGTGTCGCCGGATGAATTTATTATTAACGGCGCTGATATCCGGACTGTGCCAGGCAAGGACGCTGAAGTGATCGTCGTTGATCTACTGCGGTATATATCCCTGGATGTAGACCGGAACCCCGGTAAAAAATTAAAAATGTTCGTTAATGACCGGGAAGCAAATTTTACCACGGCTTTGTCCCAGGGTGCAGAAGTTAAGCTTTACTTTGAATAGGGGAAAAGATGGCGGATAAAGAATATCCAAAATTAAGCCCAAAACAGATGGATGCCTTAAAAGAGATCAGCTCTATCGGCGCTGGTAATGCGGCGACGGCTTTCTCCCAGATGTTGAACCGTACCGTGATGATGACGGTCCCAAGTATTCAGGTGGTACCGATCAAAGAAGTGCCGCAATATATGGGCGGCCCGGAGACCTTGGTGGCCGGGGTCTATACCCGGTTGCTCGGTGATGTGTTTGGCAGTGTTTTGCTGACCTTTCCCAGGGAAAGTGCTTTTTCGCTAACTGATATTCTGATGGGCAAGAAAATAGGAACCACCAAGATCCTGACCGGCATGGGACGCTCTCTACTGAAAGAGATCGGGATGATCGTCACTGGTTCGTTCCTGGCCGCTCTGTCTAAAATGGTCAATACCACAATTATTCCGCGAGTGCCTAACCTGACACTGGATATGGTAGGCGCAATTATTGATTTTATCCTGATCGATCTGAGCCAGGAAGTTGAATTTGCCATTGTCATCGAGATACGTTTTGAAGAAAAACAGAGCCATGTTAGCGGGCATTTTTTCCTATTGCCAAATCCCGCGTCGTTAAAAATAATATTTAAAGCGATTGGAGTCGAACATGATTGATCTGAAAAATTTAACACCTTTCCAGTTGGACGCCCTCAAGGAGATTGGCAATATCGGCGCTTCCCATGCGGACACGGCCCTTTCAGAACTGCTCCACAAAAAAGTTTGGATCAGTGTGCCGGAAGCTAAGGTTGTCCCCTTGGATGAGGTACCGCAGGAGTTCGGCGGGGCGGAAAAAATGGTAGTCGGCGTGTACCTGCAGATGCAGGGACAGATCAGCGGCAACATCCTGTTCTTTTTTAGCCAGGAGACGGCTATGACCCTGGCCGATATCCTGATGAACCGGCCGGCAGGGACTACCAAGGTATTAAATGAAATGGACCAGTCAGCTATTAAAGAAACCGGCACGATCCTGGCCGGCTCCTGTTTAACGGCTCTCTCGGCGCTGACGAATAAAGAAATAATCCCTTCTATCCCTTATTATGCTATGGATATGTTGGGAGCTTTAGTGGACTTTATTATTATCAATTTGAGCCAGAATGCCGAATATGCCATGATTATCCAGCTGGAATTCAGCGAATCAGAATATAAAATTGACGGAAGTTTCTTGTTATTACCTGACCCGCAATCTTTGGAAGTGATCCTTACTTCTTTAGGCGTGGGCTGAAGTGCGAGAAGGAGAGGAATAATGGACGATCCAATTAAAGTGGGAATTGCTGACCTTAAAGTCAGCACCGCCCCAAACAAAATAGTGACGAACGCGCTGGGTTCCTGTGTCGCCATTATTTTGTATGATGCGGTGCATCGGATAGGCGGGCTGGCTCATATTATGTTGCCCAGCACGGCTTTTTCGAAGATCCGCTCAAATCCAGCTAAGTTTGCCGATACAGCGGTGCCGGAAATGATCAGCATGATGAAGCAATTAGGAGCTACTAAAACCACCACTTCTGCTAAAATTATCGGCGGAGCGCAGATGTTTGCCAATGTGCTGGTGGAACCGCTGGGGAATATCGGGCAACGGAATGTGCAGGCAGCCAAGGAAGCCCTGGCTAAGGAAAATATCAATATATTAGCTGAAGATACCGGCGGTGATTGCGGGAAAAGCGTGGAATTTGATCTAGACAATGGAGATGTAACCGTTCGGTCTATCAAATACGGAATAAACAAACTCTGAGAAAGGCTCGTAGTAGGGGGAGATAATGGATAAACTTGCTAAAATATTAGTTGTAGACGATTCGCCTTTCATCCTGGAGATTATTGAGACCATCTTAAAAGACAGCGGGTTTGAGGTGATCACTGCTGATGATGGCGATCGGGCTTATGCCAAGGCTACCACCGAATCCCCTGATCTGTTGGTTCTGGATTTGATGTTGCCGAAAAAGAATGGTTATGAAGTATGTAAGTTGCTGAAAAGCGATGAAAAATACCAGTCAATACCAATTATTATGTTAACTGCCCGGGTCAATGAAGAAGACGAAGTTAAAGGTAAGGCTGCAGGAGCGGATGTATATATGGGGAAACCGTTTGAGTTGGATGATCTGGTCTCCAAGGTAAAAGAGTTGTTGCAGGCTAAAAATAAATAGTTCGTGCCTTGCTAATATTTTGTCAGGCTAATCTCTTAGGCTCTCCATCAGGATTAGCCTTCTTTTTTTGATAACGAATAAAGGCCTAATGATATGGATAAATTACTAGCACAATTAAATTCAAAACAGCAAGAAGCAGTTAAGCATATTGACGGCCCATTGCTTATTATTGCCGGTGCCGGCAGCGGCAAGACCAGGGTCATAACCTATCGCATGGCTTATCTCCTGGCCAATAATGTGCCTGGGTGGAATATCCTGGCGGTGACTTTTACCAATAAGGCGGCCGAAGAAATGCGTGTGCGGGTTGATAAACTGCTGCGGGAGCTGTTCCCGGGAACTCATACCGCTCCACCGCTGCTTTCGACTTTCCATTCCTTCTGCGTACGGGTTCTGCGCCAGGATATAGAACGGCTCGGCTACAAGCGCAGTTTTGTTATTTATGATGAAGCTGATTCGCTCAGCCTGATCAAGCAATGTTTGCGCGAGCTTAATCTCGATGAAAAAAAGACCAGGCCCAAAGAAATACTCTATATTATAGATAAAGCCAAAGATGATCTCCTCGACGCTGAATCCTATCAGATCTATGCCAATACCAGTCATAATGACTTGCGCCAGGTTGTAGCGGAGATCTATCGGCGCTACCAGAAAAAGCTTAAAGATAACAATGCCCTTGATTTTGGTGATTTGATCATGCTGGCCGTGCATCTATGGCAGTCCTGTCCGGATGTGCTGCAGCGTTACCAGGAGCGTTTCCGGTATGTTATGGTCGATGAATACCAGGATACTAATCATGCCCAATATATCATCACCAAAATGTTGACCCAGAAATACCAAAATCTTTGCGTGGTCGGTGACGAAGACCAGAGTATTTATATGTTCCGCGGCGCAGATATCCGTAATATTCTTGATTTTGAGAAAGATAATAAGAATTGTAAAGTGATCAAGCTGGAGCAGAACTATCGCTCCACCAAGCACATTCTGGACACCGCGCAAAAAGTTATTAGTAATAATAAGGATCGCAAAAGCAAGGAATTGTGGACTGATAATAAAAAAGGCGACCCGGTTGATTTTTATGAAGTTGCTAATGAAATAGAAGAAGCCAATTTTGTGGCCGGGGCCATCAGGTGTTTGGTCAAGGAAGATGTCCGGCCTCAGGAAATCGCTGTTTTTTACCGTACTAATGCCCAATCCCGGGTTATGGAAGATGCCCTGCGCCGTGAACAACTGCCTTATATGGTAATTGGCGGTATGAGGTTCTATGAACGCCGGGAAGTTAAAGATATCCTGGCTTACCTGCGGGTAGTCATCAATCCCCAGGATTCGGTGAATTTAAAGAGGATTATCAATGTTCCTAACCGGGGGATTGGCAAAACCAGCCTGGAAATGATCGAGAAATTCGCGGCAGACCAGGAGATTGGCTTAGCCGAAGCTCTCCAACAGCTTGATTTGATCGCTGGTTTGCAGGAAAGGGCCAAGAAGAACTTGCGGGGGTTCCTGCAGCAATTGCATGATTGGCGCGAAGCGCGAAGCAATCTGTCAGCCAGTGAATTGGCCGCGAAAATAATTGATGAGTCATATTATATTAAAGAATTGGAAGCTGATCCCCAGGAAGCCAGCGAGCGTATCGCTAATGTTAAGGAATTGATTTCCGCGATTAAAGAGTTTGAAGAACAAAGTGAAGATAAATCCCTGGACACTTATCTGGAACAGGTAGCGCTGATCTCAGACCTTGATTCCTGGAAGCAGGAAAAGAATTATGTAACCCTCATGACCCTGCATCTGGCCAAGGGATTGGAATTCAATTATGTCTTTATGAGTGGGTTGGAAGAAGGTTTATTACCTCATGCTAATTCATTAGCCACCCAGATAGAACTGGAAGAAGAACGGCGCTTATGTTACGTAGGTATGACCCGGGCTAAACACCATCTGGTGATCACCAGTGCTGCTGAACGCCGGGTAAACGGTACTAGGCGGTGGAATATCCCTTCCCGTTTTATTGCCGAGGCAGAGCTGGTGGAGAGAAAAAAGGAAGAGCAGATGGCAGATCCCTCCCAGCAAGCGTTGGCGGGCAGGAGCAGATGTCCCCTGCTGATCCCGGAAATCGGGATCAATGACGCGGGGACAGGACAGATGGCGGAAGATGCGCAAACAATGATAGAAAGCCCTATCATCTTATCGCAAAATGCCAAATTTAGAAAGCATCAGCGGATTGAGCATGAAGTATTTGGCGAAGGCAGGATAATAGAGGTTTCTGGCTCTGGAGAAGATGAAAAAGTAATCGTTGATTTTAACTCCGGAGTCCGCAAAAAACTGCTCGTTAAGGCTGCAAATCTCCGGAAATTATGATATAATGGAGACAATATGAACCCAGCTCTTCCTTAGCAGGATAATTGGAATAGCTGGAGCATTTAAGCTAGATTTATTCGAGATAGAAATACGTAGCAAGGAGGAAGAGCTGGGTGAAAATTACTAAAAAAGAAGTTGAATATGTAGCTCGGCTGGCCCGGTTGGCGCTCAGTGAAGCAGAAAAAGAAAAAATGACGGCCCAACTTGATTCCATCCTTCAGTATATGGATACGCTTAACAAACTGGACACCAAAAAAGTAGAGCCTACCAGCCATGTTCTGCCTTTGAACAATGTCTGGCGGGAAGATGTGACCACCCCCAGCTGCCCCCGGGAGGAAATACTGGCCAATGCTCCGGAACAGGCTGAAGGATTCTATAAAGTAAAAAAAGTTATCGAGTAAAATGATTACACCGATTACGAAAGAGATTACACCGATTTCAAGCAAAAACAATAACATGTTTTAATCTGTGGAATCTCTCTTTAAAAGCTGTGTAATCCAGAGAGATTTATGAAAAAAATTATCATTAAAACCGAACAGGTGAAAATGGAGGCAGAATTAAACGATTCTAAAACTGCGGCAGCAGTTTGGGACGCCTTGCCTCTGGCGGCGGAAATAGATACTTGGGGCGATGAGATCTATTTTGAGATCCCGGTTAAAAGCGGGTTGGAGAATGCGGTAGAGGAAGTACAGGAAGGGACTTTGGGATATTGGCCGCAGGGGAACTGTTTTTGTATATTTTTTGGTTTAACGCCGCTGTCTACGGAAGGGCATATTAAACCGGCCAGCGCGGTGAATATAATCGGCAAGTTTATGGGCAAAGCAGCAGAGTGGAAAAAGGTTGAAGACGGAGAATGGATCTCCGTGGAAAAAATCGAAGGGTGATTACCCCCTGCTGATCCCGATAAATCGGGATCAAAGCCGCGGGGGCAGGCACAGATTTGAAACGAGAAGGTAAACATGGATTTGTTTAAATTAACAGCGCACGAGCTGGCTGATAAAATAAAAAAACAGGAAGTGACTTCGCAAGAGGTTACAGCCAGTGTTTTTCATAGAATTGAAGCAGTAGAGCCGAAAGTTAAAGCCTATGTCACTCTGCTTAAAGAAAATGCCTTACAGCAGGCAGACAAAATAGACCAGAAAATAAAAGCCGGTGAAAAGCTAGGCTCACTTGCCGGTATTCCTATTGCTATTAAAGATAACATGAATATTAAAGGCGTGAAAAGCACCTGCTCCAGTAAGATATTGAATAATTTTATTGCTCCATACGATTCCACAGTGATCGAATTGCTGAAAAAGCAAGGGTTGGTATTTATTGGCAAAACCAATATGGATGAATTTGCTATGGGCTCGTCAACCGAGACCAGTTATTTTGGCAAAACCTATAATCCCTGGAATCTGGAGACAATTCCTGGCGGATCCAGCGGCGGCAGTGCGGCCAGCATAGCGGCTGACGAAGCGATAATAGCGCTTGGTTCTGACACGGGAGGTTCTATCCGCCAGCCGGCATCATGCTGCGGTATAGTCGGTTTAAAGCCGACATACGGCCGTGTTTCACGCTTTGGACTGGTGGCCTTTGCTTCTTCCTTGGACCAGATCGGCCCGCTCACTAAGGACATTACTGATGCAGCTTTACTAATGAACGCGATTGCGTCTTATGATAAGAATGATTCCACCAGTGTTAACCTGCCAGCTCCGGACTATACTAAATCTTTGGTCAAGGATCTGACTGGATTAAAGATCGGCATCCCCAAAGAGTATTTTGTGGCAGGACTGGACAAGGAAGTTGAGCAAAGTGTCAGGGAAGCGATCAAACTGCTGGAAAAGCAAGGAGCAAAAATTGTGGAGATCTCTTTGCCGCATACTGAATACTGCCTGGCAGTGTATTATATCCTGGCACCTTCAGAGGCCAGCGCTAACCTGGCCAGGTATGACGGGGTTAAATATGGTTATCGTACGCCTGAGGCCAAGGATTTGCTGGAACAGTATGAAAAAACCCGGGGCGAAGGCTTTGGAGCGGAAGTAAAACGACGCATCATGCTGGGAACCTATGCGTTATCCAGCGGTTATTATGATGCTTATTACCTGAAGGCGCAAAAAGTGCGGACTTTGATCAAGAATGATTTTGATGAAGCCTTCAAAAAAGTTGACGCTATTGTCACCCCGACTGCACCTACGGCAGCGTTTAAGATCGGGGAAAAGACCGATGACCCGCTGCAGATGTACTTGTCTGATATTTTCACTATTTCTGTGAACTTGGCCGGAATACCGGCGCTATCTATGCCCTGTGGGTTTACCAAGAATAAAATGCCTATCGGACTGCAAATTATGGCGAAGCATTTTGCTGAGGAAACTATCTTTAAAGTAGCTTATGCCTATGAGCAGAATACTGCCTGGCACAAAATGAAACCAGAACTAAAACAGGTTAAGGTTTAGGTTAAGGTTAAGGAAGATCAAAAGAATTCAGAATATATCTCGTTTTTCTTAACCTCAATCTCAACCTCAACCTAAGTTCCCCAAGGAGTTTTTCCAATGAAGTTCGAAGCAGTGATCGGGCTGGAAGTGCATGCCCAGCTAAAAACCAAATCAAAAATATTCTGCGGCTGTTCCACGCAGTTCGGCGCCGAGCCTAATACCCAGACCTGTCCCGTATGCATCGGCATGCCCGGAGTATTACCGGTCTTGAATAAGACAGCTATTGAACATATTATTAAGACTTCCCTGGCTCTTAATTGCCGGGTGAATCCTATGAGCCGGTTTGCCAGGAAGCAATATTTTTATCCTGATCTGCCGAAGAATTACCAGATCTCCCAGTATGAGCAGCCAGTATCTGAACATGGTTTTATAGATACTGAAGTTGAGGGAAATAAAAAGAGGATTGGAATTACCCGGATTCATCTTGAAGAAGACGCTGGCAAGCTTCTTCATGAGGTTGGGTCGCGGCAAATTGACGGCAGTTATGTGGATTTAAACCGTACTGGCGTGCCCCTCATGGAAATTGTTTCTGAGCCGGATATGCGCACTCCGCAGGAAGCCTACGCGTATCTTACAGCGCTGAAAAGTGTCTTGGAATATATTGATGCCAGTGACTGCAACATGGAAGAAGGCAGTCTTCGCTGTGACGCCAATGTCAGTATTCGTCCGGTTGGGCAAATAGAATTCGGCACCAGGGCGGAAGTAAAGAACATGAATTCATTCAAAGCAGTGCAAAAAGCTTTGGAATATGAGATCGACCGTCAGATAAAAGCGACCGAAGAGGGCGCACGGATAGTGCAGGAAACCCGCTTATGGGATGCAGACAAAGAAATGACCTTTTCCATGCGCTCCAAAGAAGAGGCTCACGATTACCGTTATTTCCCGGAACCAGACTTAGTGCCGGTAATAGTAGATGAGAAATGGCTGGTTGAGATCAGGAAAACCTTACCGGAACTTTCGGCCCAGAAAAAAGAAAGATTTATTAAGGAATATGGCTTGCCTGAATATGACGCCGGGGTGCTCACTGCCGACCGGGCTGTTTCCGAGTATTTTGAGAATACGGTTAAGGGTTATACTAATCCTAAAGCTGCTTCCAACTGGATCATGGTGGAATTAATGGCGCAGTTGAATGCTGCCAATAAAACTATTAATGAATCACTGATCACGCCGAAACACTTACGGGAAATGCTGGAATTAATTGATAAAGGCACTATTTCCGGCAAGATCGCCAAGACTGTGTTTGAGGAGATGTTTGTTTCAGGGAAAATGCCTGATGTGGTGGTGAAAGAAAAAGGCCTGGTACAGATTTCTGATGAAGGCTCAATCGCTAAAGTGATTGAAGAAGTACTGACGGCGAATGCCAAGTCAGTGGAAGAATATAAGGCCGGCAAGACCGCCGCGATGAATTTTCTCCTGGGGCAAGTGATGAAGAAGACGCAGGGCAAGGCTAACCCCGGAGTGGTAAATAAAATATTAAAAGAAAAACTGGGATAAAAATAGCGTATAGCGTGTAGCGAATAGCGGATAGAAAATCAATAGCGGCCGCGTTAGGCTCTGGGTAGAGCATCAGGGAACTGCTAATATTTTTGAGCGGCATTGTCGATTTTCCGCCTAAAAGATTGGCGGATCAGCCTGCGGCTGAAGCAATCATTAAGCTTAAAGACCTTTAGCAAGCGCGA
>CAZFDO010000022.1:5469-14792 GCA_964517965.1 uncultured Clostridia bacterium | reverse complement strand
GATTATAGCTAATACTACTTTTTTCATTACTTCTTCTCCCTTTTATAACAAAAAAAGGCTGCCAGTATTCTCTTACTTATGGCAACCTAACATCCAGCTCTACCCGCCAAAGCTTGGTGGAGGGCACAACCAGTAATTACGTGGCTTTCTATAGGTATTTCTGTATGCTTAATATATGCCTGAGAAAACCCCTTCTGTCAAGCCCTTTCTTCGTCCCTATTCCTATTCCGGGGGACATCCAAGAAAAGCCGCCCTGATTCTGTATTATCACCCTAAAAATCAAGCAAAAAGGCAAATAAAAAAGCACGGAAGATTAACCATGCTTTAGTTTTTTTCATATTAGAATTACAAAACTATATTAACAATATAATAAACCTAAAATATTATCCCCAGTGACAGCCGGTGATTATCTCCGAGATCCCCTTTTGGGGCAAAGGCATAGTCCAGGCTGTAGCGGCTGATTTTCACGCCGAAGCCGGCAGTAAAGGAATCGACATCATAGCCGAACTTGTAACCGGCGCGCAGGGCAATGATCTGGTTATAAAGATACTCGGCTCCCATATTGAAACGCGCGGTTAATTCTCTGGGCTTGTTCACATCTCCGGAAATGGTTAGCGTGTTGTTTTGCAACTCTTTCTGGAAGGCAGCCCCTACCCTGACAGTTAAAGGTAAAGGATCTTTTTCATCAATATATTTCAGGCCAGAGCCGATATTCTGCACATTAAGGCCCACAGCCAGCCCATAAGGCACAGGGAGTGTGTATAGGCAACCAAGGTCGACCGCCATCGTAGTGGCTGATTCTGCTTCGGCCAGAGTACTGTTGAGATATTTCAAATTGGCTCCGGCGGAAAAGCTTTTCCCCTAGTTTTTGACCATAGGCCAGATTGATGATGTAATCGGTTTGCGCATTTACAGATTTTGAAGAACCATCCAGATAATTGAGTTCCATGTCGCCGGCGGAGAAACTTTCAATAGCTAATCCCGCGGTGCCATAGCCAGTCAGTGGCTGGGCATATTGTATGGACATCAGGCTCATATCCGCGATTTCCTTAAAGTACATGGCGCTGACTTCCGGTTTGTCCATGCTGGTTAGTCCGGCCGGGTTCCAGTAAATAGTCTCCGGACCGCTGGCTACTCCCACATAAGCATCCCCCATGGCTAAACTGCGGGCGCCCAGGGATTCCTTCAGGATCACTGCTCCGGTAGTCCCGGCTCCGGCATACAGCAGATTGGCGATCAATAAAGCATGGAACAGGATTCCCAGCATTTTAATTATTCTCATTTTATTCTCCTCATGCGCAGTTAAATTAGGTTTTCTGCGTTTTTTTATTTTGACTGACTGGTTCTTCTTAACAGTTTTTCCAACCATACATTTATTTGATCACTGCGGCCTTTTTGATCACTTTGATGCCTGGCGCTTCGATGAAGCACAGGTATATGCCGCTGGCGACCGTCTCCCCATCGTCATTTTTGCCGTTCCATGATTCTATATAGGTGCCTGTTGACCGGCTTTCATCAACTAAGGTCCGGACTAATTCACCGACGATATTATACAATTTGATCGTTACTTGCCCATCATTTTCAATAGTGTAATCTATCCTGGCGTTTTCACCTTTAGCCGGGTTGAACAGGTTATTATAGAGCTTGACTTCGCCGTTGCCGGGAGCTGCCGGATTATACTCATCTACATTTTGAGCGGCTAAGGCGGCAGTATTTAATTCAATACTGAAATTCACCTGGTCAGCATAACATACCAGGCTGGAACTACTGGAAATATAGGACCGCAGGCGTATCTCGCCGGTGCTGGAAATGTAGCTGGCTATAGCGGTCGTAGGAATGGTAATAGTCTTGTCGGTAGTAGATACGGATTGGTAATCCATCCTGGCCCAGACCCTGGTGACAAAATTATACAGGTACAGACCCTGGTAAGCAGACTTGTTCAATTTTCCATCGTAAGTAATGGTCAATTTAATCACTTGGCTGCGCGGCTCGGCGATCACTGTCCTGGCATACCAGTCAGTAATATATTTTGTTCCGACCTTGGGACCGGAAAGTATGAGATATGTGCCGTCATTGTTGTTTAAGTAAGTATAGTTGCCTGAAACCGTGCCCCTGGTTACGCTGAGCCCGGTGGGAACATAGTTTTTCCCAGAAGGTAAAGCTACAGTAGTGAAGGAATAATCAGCGCTAGTTGCCAAGTTGCCGGCAGCGTCTTTGGATTTCACGCGGTAGTGATAAAGTTTATTGCTGGTCAATCCGGTTAACGCCACGCTATGGCTGGTGACCAGGCTGGTATTGAGCGCTGAGCTGCTGCCATAGCTGGTGGTTAAACCGTATTCCACCTGGGTATCGCTGTTCTCATTTGTGGTCCAGGTAATAGTAGCGTCAGTGGTAGTGATAGCTGAAGATTGTATAGCCGATATTTGCGGCGGAGTATTATCGATAGTCCCATTAAAATCAACAGCAAAATTAATATAGTCAGCATAGACGCAAACATTACTGGTTCTTTCAGTGTACATGCGCAGTCTTATTTCGCCGGTGCCGGAAACATAGCTGGCAAGATTGGCTGTCAAAGGTACGGTGATAGTTTGTTCAGTAGTCCCGACAGTCTGGGAGTTGATCAGGTCCCAGGCGCTAGTCGTGAAGTTATATACATATAAGGTCTGAGGCTGTGGAGAAGTATAGTGTCCATTGAAAGTCAAGACCAATTTGGAAACTGTTGAAGGGGCTTCGGAAATGACGGTTTTAGCGTACCAGTCAGTATAGAATAATGACCCGCTCTGCATGGCATTTACCGAATAGAAAGAATTGTCGTCAGCTGCCAGGTTAAGATAGTTACCTCCGCCTGTGCCTTTGGATACCACGGTTAAAGTGGGTTTGTAGTTTTTGGTTTGCGGCGTCTCTGTATTCAGAGTGGTGAAAGAATTATCAGCGCTGGTGGCCAGATTGCCGGCAGCGTCTTTGGATTTGACGCGGTAATGATACAGAGTATTACTGTTCAAGCCGGTTAAACTGACGCTGTGGCTGGTGACCAGGCTGGTATTAAGCGCTGAGCTGCTGCCATAGTTGGTGGTTAAACCGTATTCCACCTGGGTATCGCTGTTCTCGTTCGTGGTCCAGGTGATCGTCGCGGCAGTAGTAGTGATAGCTGAAGATTGTATGGCCGATATCTGCGGCGGCGTGGTATCAGCAGCGGCATTGATCTCAACGGCGAAATTAATATAGTCGGCGTAAGCGCAGACATTACTGGTTCTTTCAGTGTACATGCGCAATCTTATTTCTCCGGCGGCTGATAAGTAACTGGCTATATCAGTAGTTGAAAAAGTAATAGTTTGCTCGGCTGTCCCGACATTCCGGTAATCCAGCCTGGCCCATGCACTGGAAGCAAAATTATATAAGTATAATCCCTGGTCCTGGGGCGAGGTGTAATGCCCGTTAAAGGTAATAGTGATCTTGCTGACGCTGGCCGGAGCTTCGGTGATATTTGTTTTAGCGTACCAGTCAGTATAGAACAGAGAACCGTTTTGCATGGCATTGACTGAGTAGAAAACATTATCATCTGCGCTGAGGTTAGCGTAGCTCCCCTGCCCTGTTCCCTGGGTCACGGAAATGGAGTTAGCAGCGTAGTTTTTTATTTGCGAGGTAGAAGTTGACGTGGTGAAAGAATAATCAGCGCTGGTGGCCAGATTGCCGGCAGCGTCTTTGGATTTGACGCGGTAATGATATAGAGTGTTGCTGTTTAATCCTGATAAAGCTACATTATGGCTGGTGACCAGGCTGGTATTTAATGTTGAACTACTGCCATAGCTTGTGGTCAGGCCGTATTCGACCTGGGAATCAGCTGATTCATTGGTGGTCCAGTTGATCGTAGCTGAATTGGCAGAAATGCTGGTACTGGTGATACTGGAAAGAACCGGCGCAGTGGTATCGGCAGAAGCTATCGGCGGTTTGAAAGGATTGACCCTGGGTGATTGTGAACATAAAATGTACCAGCTGGTGGTGGCTACGGCGTTATGCTGAAAATTTGTCGGCCAATAGTCTCCCCCGTCTCCTACGGCGCACAGAATGCCGCCATTAGCTGATTGGACCTTGGCAGTCTGGCTGTGGAAATAATTAGCTTTGGTCATATCGCCCAGCGTTTCGTAAGTCAGGGCCATTTGTTCTGTGCCTTCGAACCAGACACCGCCGCCAGGAGCCGTGGTCGTGCCATCATAATCAAAGCCTTCAATGGATTGGCTGTTATAGGTCCTGGTAAGACGCATTGTATTATATGCATAGGTAATGGAGCGGCTGAAATCCTGCCCGGCTGGCCCGGTCTTGCCAATAGCTACAATGCTCCAGCTTTGCGGATCAAGGTAAACGCTGTAATCATTGGCGCCGGTATAAAACCTGCCGGCATTATTATCCCACATTTTATTGACCAGCCAGTTATAAACCAGCTGGGCTTTATCTTTATAGTATTGGTTGTTAAGGATTTCGCCGATGTAGTAAAAAGCAGAATAAGCGTCGTAGTTATGTTCGGTGCTGGTCCAAGTTTCCCTGGCTCCGGTGTCGGTCAAACCGCCGTAAATGGAGCCGTAGCGCGGATCAGCAGGATTGGTTTCCTGCAATGTAATGAGCCAGTCAGCGGCTTTTTTACTGGCATTGACATAGGTGGTATCGCCGGTTTTGCGGGTATAGTAGTTGATCGCCAGCATCATCCAGAGTGTTTCGCCGCTGCGCCGCCAGGTAGAAGTACGGGTGGCAGTATCAGCATAATGCCCATTAGCCCAGCTGCCTTCCGCGAATTGCAAGGGCATCATGGCATCCAAGACTTTCTTAGCCCGGACCAGGTCATTTTCACAAGTAAAAGCGATAATAGCGCACGCCTGGTCATAGGTGTACGCTACAGTTGAGTTGTCCCCTTCAAAACTATCTACTAATCCAGTTGGGTATTGTTGTGCAGCTAGCCAATCATGCGCTGTTGCTGCCAGGATAGTGCCGGCGCTGAGCAGGATACCTAGAATTACGGTGAGAACGATAATAGTGGCTTTTTTAGAATGCATAAAGGCTCCAGACAATTTAATTTATTTGCAACAAATAAAAAAACCGGTTCTTTGGGAGCCCCGGTTTTAGCAATAGAGCTAATAAAGATAGCACAATGCTAATCCGCGGCTTTTTTATTCATTGTTTTAAATTGAAAGGAGATTTTTACCCGCCTATGGCGGGCAATATGAAACTATCATAAAACCGTAATTTGTCAAGCTGATTTTTATTTACGGCTAATTTTATTTCTTTTTCTTGGCTTTTTTCTTGACGACAGCCTTTTTAGCTTTCTTTGGCTTAGCGGCTTTTTTTGCCTTGGCTTTTTTGGCTGGCTTGGCAGCTTTTTTCTTTGGTTTGGGAGCAGCTTTTTTGGTCTTGCCGAACAGCATAGAAGCAATAATATCCAACGCCGGCAAAACTTTTTCTCTTTGATCAGCTACCAATACTACGACATCCTTGGCTGTAGCATCACAGGAGATCATGATCTTTTTCTTATCTACAGTATTAATGCCGTACTGGGGTAATTCATCGGTGGAAATAAAACCTTTTACCCCGGTTTTAGCTATGATCTCATCCTGGACCTGGTTGCTCAATTTATTATTCTTGAGCAGGATCCCGTTACCGCCGGCAATCTTCACCCCGCCGACGATCCCGCCGCTTTTGATCACCCCTTCGATAATATGGGATGTGGTCTTGCTAAAAAGAGAAGTTAATTCCTTGGCCATAGCACCCTCCCTGTTTAAAATGATTATCCTGATTTCTTAAGGAGATTACCCGCCACTAAAGCGCCGGCGGGCGCGGCACAGATTAAAGCTTATCTATCAATCCGATATCGGCGACAACTACTTTACCGGTATATTTTTTGGCTCCCGGACGGCTAAAACCTATTTTGGGAAAGCCCAGCGTCACGGTCATTGCCGCTGATATACAACTTCCCAGGGGTTGTCCGGTATCAGCGTTTAACCCGCTGGGTATATCAATGCTGATTATTTTTACACCATTTGAGTTCAAGTCGTCAATAATATTTTTATATAATCCCTGGATCTGGCCATGCATTCCTGTGCCTAACAATCCATCTACGACTAGATTAAAATAACCTATTTGTTCTTTTAGGGACGGCCAATTGCCCTGGATCCGGTGCATGGGGATGCGGAGATTTGCCGTAATATCGAAATTGAGCCGGGTTTCCAGGCTGGATTTAGCCGGGTCTCCCAGGAAAAATACTTCTACTTCCAGGCCATAATGATGAAGCCAGCGGGCAGCGACCAGCCCGTCTCCCCCGTTATTGCCGGGGCCGCAGAACACGGCTACTTTATTTCCTTTTTTAGGGAGAAGTTTGAAGGTTTCATCGGCCACTGCTTTACCGGCGTGTTCCATTAATACCTGGGCCGGGATACCATAGGTATTAATATTATGATCGTCGATCAAACGCATTTGTTGGATGGTTACTTTTTTCATGGTTTTCTACTTGAAGAATATTTTGTAGGATTCCTGGATACCGCTGCGGATCATCTTGATGGCGATCGCCGCCAGAAAAATATCTCCTACCTTGGAAAACGCTCGCATGCCATTCAACCCGATGGTCCGGGATAACCGTTCACTATTGGCCAGGACTATCCAGGAAATGAGCATGTTCAGGAGCAAAGAAATAAAGGTCGGAAATAAACCAAATGAATCTATCAGTACCAGCGTAGTGGCCAGGACTGCCGGACCGGTGATGAGCGGCGTGCCGATAGGGAAAATACCAGAATCCTGGTACTGTTTTTCCCGGACCGCCGAAACTCCCGGCAGAAGAAGATTAACTGATAATACCAGCAGGAGAATGCCTCCCCCGATCTTAAAATCAGCTACGGTAATACCCATGATCAGGAATAGCAGTTTGCCGACCAGCATGAAAACAATGGCGATCGTGGTAGCGGTGATCAGCGATTCGATTATGCTCTTTTGCTTTTCCGCTGAAGTCATCCCGGCAGTCAAACTGAGGAAAATGGGCAGAATGCCAATAATATTTATAGCTACAAAAACAGGAATAAAACTGAGCAGGTATGGCCTGATATAAAAATACAGCTCCCCCATCATAACTTGACCTCGCGCAATATTTTAGCTGCTACCTCCGGCATCAGCGGTTGGATATTAGAACCAGTCCCGATCTCGAATCCGGACAATTCCAGGACCTGGGGTGTAATTTCTATATGCCAGTGATAGTCGTCTTTAATAGTGGCCCAGTAACCCTCGCGCTCACGCATATAGGGAGCGGAATGAAGCATGAAATTCAGGGACGGGTCGTCTAATACTTTTTCGACGCGCAGTAAACTGTTCTTCATTATTTTTGCCAGGTTCAGGAGACTTTCCGGTGATTCTTTAAGAAAATCGCAATTATGTTTTTTAGGCAGTATCCAGACCTCGAAAGGGAAACGACTGGCAAACGGGGTAATAGCCACAAAGCCATCATTCTCTTCCACTACTCTCTTCTGATCCCGTAACTCTTCGGTGATCACATCGCAATAAAGACAGCGGTCCTTATAATTGTAATATTCCCGGGCGTGCAGTAATTCGTCTTTTATTGTTTTAGGAGTTATGGGCAGGGCTACCAGCTGAGAATGGGCATGGTTTAGACGGTATTTGTTGCCTTTCCGCTGGTTTTTGAATATTAAAGCGTATTTGAAACGCCGGTCTCCTTCCAGGTCGCGCATCCTGGACTGATAGGCGGTGAATACTTTTTCAATCTGCACAACAGGGAGGTTAGATAGATTTTTTACATGTTCAGGAGTTTCGATGATGACTTCATGGGCCCCGACATTATTCATCAGGTCAAACATGCCTTCTGCCCGGCGGTCCGGATCATTTTCGATCTGTAAGGCGGCTTGTTTGGAAACGATCACTCGCACTTCCCAGCCCGGAGTATCTGCCGCCGTGCCAGGCGTCCGCAAGGCAAATATTTCCCGGCCGCTGACCTTCTCGTTGCCGGGGCAAAACGGGCATACTTTCCATTCGGTCTTTTCCTGGGAAGCGAGACGAACAAAGAATTCCTGCTCATTCTCAGTGCCGGTGATGATCCATTGTTCGGTAAACGGGTCCTTCCTGATCTCGGTCATTGCTCCTCCAAGTAAAAAACGTAGTGCGGGATGCGCAGTGCGGAGTGCGCAAGCAAAATAATGCGCATAACGCATCCCGTTTTAAGTCACTATCACTCCGGCATAACCAACTACTTCCTTATTATCTCCGGTCATCGTGCCACTGGTATCATAACTTATTAATTCAGCCTTGGCCGCTCCTAAAGATTTTGCCGCGTATAACATTACAGCCGTCGGAGCGACTCCGCACATGCTGATATCATTTTTCATTACCGTCTGTAATAATTTATCCGGGTTCAGCGACAGGATATCTTGTATGGCCAGGTCATCTTTTTTCTTGGTGGTGTCAATATCTTCAAAATGGTTCATATCCGATGACGCCAGGATAAGAACCTCGTGTTTGCTTTCCTTGATCGCTGCGGCGATACCTGCTCCGACTGTCCGGCATATTTCCGGAGCCTGCGAGCCCAGGATGAGCGGCACAATTTTAATGTCTTTACGGAAATATTGGAGAAACGGCAGCTGTATTTCCAGGGAATGCTCGTATTTATGGGCGCTATCATCAAGCGTGACCGTACCGCTGCTGAGTTCGGCGATCCTTTGGCTTAAGGTTTTATCAAGGCTGACTTCTCCTGATGGCGAATCCCAGGTATCATTATCAGACAGGGAAACCATATATCCAAGGCCGGTATGATTGGGGCCGATCATGATGATGGTTTCGGGAATTATGGTGCGCGCGTAAACCTGCGCCGCTATCCGGCCTGAATATAGCCAGCCGGCATGCGGGACCATTATCCCGATAGCTTTTTGTGCCGCTATTTTTTCTGCAGGCAGAAAAGAAGCTATGCTTTTTATTACGCCGGCGGCGGTATCCGGATACCAGCTGCCAGCCTTAGCTGTTTTTCTTTTCATAGTTTTTAGTGTAGCTCAAATTGCCGGTAAAGTCAAGATGGGTTGTTAAACAAAATCCTAAATTTCCTGTATCCAGCCATTGTCCAGGTTAAGCTGTTTTAGCTTATCAAGCACTGTTTGGTATTCCTTTTTAGTGACTTGCCGGTTCAATTCCGGAAGATCGCAGGCCAGATGCCGGGGAGAATACTGACTCATGATGCTCAGATGAGTTTGCGGGCTGATCCGGGCGGCAATAAATTCCAACAACGGCAGGCTGCCGGAAATATTTTCCGGTAAGACCAGATGCCTGATGAGCAATCCTTTAAACGCGAC
>CAZFDO010000022.1:0-5459 GCA_964517965.1 uncultured Clostridia bacterium | reverse complement strand
CCTCCTCATCCAACTGCAGGTCTCCGACTTGACGGCGCATTTCCAATAAAACGGCCTGGTTTATTTCCCAATAATTTGGCGCCTGGGAATATTTCTCAGCCAGGGCATTATCGCTGTATTTAGCGTCAGGCAGATAAATATCAATGATACCATCCAGCAGACGCAGGGTTTCCAGGCTTTCGTAGCCGCCGCAGTTATACACCAGGGGCAGGCAAAAACCTTTTTCTACGGCCTGTTCCAGCGCTGCCAGTATCTGCGGGATATAGATAGTGCCGGTTACCAGGTTTACATTGTGGCACTTCTTGCTCTGCAAAAACAGCATGATCCGGGTAAGTTCTTCTACCGTCACAGCAGTACCGTTACCAAGCTGGCTAATGGGATAATTCTGGCAGAAGACACAACGCAAATTACAGTGCGTAAAAAATATCGTTCCCGAGCCATGAACGCCGCTGATCGGCGGTTCCTCGCCAAAATGGGCATTGTAGGAGGATATTTCAGGAGCCAGCCCGGCGTGACAGAAACCATTGTTATTACGGGTGCGATCAATATGGCAGGAACGCGGGCATAGCGCGCAGTTTTTTAATTGTTGGTAGGCCTGGGTTATTCTTTGGCGCAGGATACCGTTGCGGTGAAGTTTAAGATATGATGGAAGAAAATTCGTCATAGACTTTTAGTGATGAGGATGACGGTCAGGATAATGAACATGACCAGGGAGATGATGAGTAGGAAAAACGTGGAAATAAAAGGAATTATATAAACAGAGATGGCTTTACCGGTTTGCAGGTGATAAATGAGCTTAAGGCTTTTTACTTGCAGAAATAATATCCAGATAATAATGACCATATAAATGAATAAATAGATAAAATGACTGCCTGCTCCCAATCCCCGGCTCAAGATCGCGCCGGCCGGCAGAAAGATCAACGGTAACAGACTGACTCCAAAGAGGATAAAAAGATTATTGATGCTGCCTTCGGTTTTATGCCAGGAGGCAATAAAATGGAACAAAGAGGTCATGATGATCCAGAACACAACAAAGGCAAATAGTTTGGACAGATAGCCAATCGTGAGCATGCTGGTTACCTGCGTTGAGCCATAATTTTCAACCAGTAATACCGCAATGCTTTGGCAGAATAAGCTGATGATCACTGTCAGGAAAGAAAACCAAAGAGGTTTGTTTAAGATTAATAGTTCATTAAGTCCTTGTTCCGGATCAGTGATTATTTTAGCTAGTACTTCTAATCTTTCCATTTCCTACTCCATCAAATAAGCTAGCCGCGTATCACTTTTAGTCAGCGCCTTCGTTACCTGCGACAGGCTGTTCTCTTCTACTTTGCGGCCGAACATCTCAAATACCTTTTCCATCGGCGAATAATCCTTAATAATATAGGGCTCACCTTTCAGGCCGGCCAGGTCAGCCGCTACTTGTATAGCATCCGGCAGATTGCCCAACTGGTCGATCAATCCTTTATTCAGGGCTTGCTCGCCGGTAAAAATAGAACCGTCAGCCAGTTGTTTTACCTGGTCATAGGTCATTTTCCTGCCGTCCACTATGACCTTGACGAATTGCTCGTAACTGTTATCGATCAAGCCTTGCAGGAGCTTTCTTTCTGATTCATCCGGGGAACGCCAATAAGCGCCAATGTCCTTGGACTTGCCGCTCTTTACCACTTCCATTTTTACGCCGATCTTTTTAAAAAGTTCCTGCATGTTGCCGAAATTAAAGATCACGCCGATACTGCCGGTAATAGTTGAGGGATTGGCGATGATCCGGTCCGCAGCGCAAGCAATATAATAGGCGCCGCTGGCGCCAACATCACCCATGGAAACAACTATTTTTTTGCCGTTTTGGCGCAGTTTCTTTACTTCTTCGTAGATCTCCTGGCTGGCTCCGGTGCTGCCGCCCGGGGAATTGATCCGCAAAACCACGGCCTTGACATATTTGTTCTTATCGATCTTGCGCAGTCGGTCAACGATAGCGTCTGAACCGGACATGAATCCCGGGAATACTGAATACTGCCGCTCCACAAAAATATCGCCATAGATGTAAACAATAGCGATGCCATCTTTGCCCATGGATGGCAATTCCATTCTACCTGATTCATTTAATCCGGGAACAGAGGATTGTTTAAAAACCAGTACCAGTCCCAGCAGGACGGAGAGACCGCATAAAGCTAGTAACCCGTAGGTAAAAAGCGTCTTTTTATCCATAGCTAAAACTCCTTGTTTATGACCAGTTCATTTATTTATTCGTCAATATTATTTTTTTTATGCAAGAGCAACAACTGCAATTCGCCCTTTCTTTTCTGCAACTCAACCAGCTCCAGTTGTTTGAGGACAATATCAATTTCTAACTGGTCCATTCTTTTCTTGATCCCGTCGGAAGTTAAGCCATTTTTCGTACTCATGTTAACCCTCCCAGAAATAGAAATAATATAAATATTCACCAACACTCAAAACTCACCTGTCCCCGCGTCTTTGGTTTGCGAAGCAAACCAGCAGGGGGAATATCTAAATTCTAAATAAGACGCACTACGCACCACGCATAACGTATTACTGATATTTATCTAGAGTCAATAATGACGGTCACCGGGCCATCGTTGACCAATTCCACCTGCATATTTGCCCCGAAGATCCCGCTAGTCACAGGAACCGGCCCTTTTTTCAGACGAGCTAGAAAATCATGATATAATTGTTGGGCTTTTTCGGGAGGCGCTGCCTGAATGAAATCAGGACGATTGCCGCTTGAGGTATTAGCATATAAAGTAAACTGGGAGACTACCAGCAAAGAGCCTTGGATGTCGGCTACATTTAGATTCATTTTCTGGTCTTGGTCCTGGAATATACGCAGGGATAGGATTTTTTCAGCCAAGTATACAGCATCATTAAATACGTCATCTTTATGGATGCCCAGCAATACCAGCAGTCCCTGCTTTATTTCCGCCTGCACAGAGCCATTAATGCTCACGCTGGATTGTTTTACCCTTTGTATCACAACCCTCATGAAAATGCAATCCTAATCTACTTTCAGGTATTTAAAGCTAACGGCTTTATGATATTGCTCGCGACTATCCCAAGTGCAGGCAAAAGCAATCATGTTTTGGCTGGCCCGTGCAGAGTCGGTACTTCTGGCCAAGATGGTAAAAGTAAGTGTTTTAGTTTCTCCTGGTTCGAGGCGGTCGATGGTTTGTTCCTTAGCCCCATTGCAGCTCATATAGGGAACCGGCAAAAAACTCACCTTAATATTTTTTTGCCTGGACGCGGAAACATTTTTTACGATCACCTGCACCGGCGATTCTTTGCCGGCAGTTAATTTATCCGGAGTTTCCAAGCTGATATTAACAGCTAATAATCCCCAGTCTTTCCTTAGCTCAGTGAAAGACGCTGCTCCGGCTATGGCCCATTCATTGATGCTGTAAGGTCCTAATCTACCCCATAGTCCGCGGGCCAGGTCGTGCCAGAACATTCCTTTGATGCGGCCATCGCCGGACATTTTACGGTGAGCGGCCAGCATCCGGTCGTAGAATTCCTGGGGAGCCGGAGGATTGACGACAAACTGGTGTAGATTCCAGTCTACTACGTTTCCGCCAAAAAGATTGACCTGGTTTTTGCCAACGTAACGGTTCCAGTCTTTGAGCAGGTCATTGAATTGCCCGCGGTTGCATTCATAGAGCATGACTGCATTGATGGAAGCGCCTGACGCATTCATCATGATCGGGTCTTGTCCATGCTGCCAGCCCATTTCCCAGCTCAGGGTAAAACACCATAACGGTTTAGTGGTATTGACCCTGGCGATTATTTCCTTAACTAATTTCGCTATATAATGAGCGCGCCACCAGTTCCACTGGTCGACGAGTTTCATTTTTTGGCGTTTCTGGATCTCATTGCCCAGCCAGCACATCCGGCCCATCTTATTCAACTTTAGCCAGTTTTTCGGCAGGTCAGGATTCATGTCTGCAGTAAACTGGTCCACCATTTCATAGCCGCCGATAGCATTGCGTATATAATCAAGCCCGATATAATCCACGCCAGGAGTATTGGCCAGGCGTTTTAACAGGGTAATGATATCATTACGACGCTTTTGGTCGCCAATAGAGATAGAACGGGTCGGTATGCAGGTTCCTAACTGGCTATTATAATTATAGGAAAAATCATAATTGACTTTATTGATCGTATCCCCGAAAGTAAGGTAACAGGCTACCCAGGCTCCGAATTTAAAGCCTTTAGAGTGCGCAGCCTTGGCAAATCGCGGGACAAAATTAATATTGGATTGCATCCAGGGAGAATCATTATCGATCTTGGCCCCCCAGCTGGCGGTTTGACCGGCCAGATACCAAATCGTATCAGCAGCCATGTAATCTGCCCAGGTGAAGATATTTTCCCAGCTTCCGGTATTTCCATCCGGGTCCCTGACCTTTGCCGTTTCCAGCCAGGAAGTGGTTTCCAGGGTCAAAACTCCCATTCCCGGCTTAATATTCGCCGGCGCCGGTCTTTCTATCTCAAAGGTGGTAGTTAATACCTTAGGCTTCTTTTTCTCTACAGGCATGGTTAATTTCGCCGTATAAATGCCGGCCGGGAAATTCCAGGGGACCGGCCAGGTAGCTTCATAGATCCTTAACCGGGGATTATATTTAAGGACAGCTCCCTTCTGGCCGCCGATCGTATCGATGGGCTTGCCGTCTTTTTCAACAAAAACTACGAGATTCATTTTTTCCAGGGCTTTATTTCGGGAGTCTAAAGTGAATGTTACCAGGTCAAAATGCCGGTATTTCTTCTGTTGGGGATTTAGGGTAGCAGTCTTATTACGGTAATAAGAAAAATAGGAATGGATAGTAACTATTACTACAACGGCCATTACTATAACGGTCAGAAGGGTCAGGAAATGGACTGGCAGTTTGAAATGCTTTTTTCTCCTGCCAGGCTGGTTTCGTTTGATCTTTCCTATGGGTTTAGGCTGCATATAATGCATACTGTTCCTGATTTAAAGTAGTTTATGAAGATAATTTCATTTTGCCTATAATATCAACGCTTTTTAACATAGCCTCATCCAGTTTGTTAGGATCTTTCCCGCTCGCCTGCGCCAGGTCTGCGCGGCCACCGCCACTACCGCCTACAATAGCGGCCACTTCTTTAATGATTTTGGAGGCATGCAGGCCCTTGGCGGTGAGATCCATGGTGACCATACAAATAAGGGCTATTTTGTCATTTTTGAGGCCTCCCAGGACAAAAACCCCACTTTTCAACTGGTTCTTTAACTGGTCCCCTATCTTCCGCAGGTCCTCGGCATCGGCTTCCGGGAAATTCCTGGCTAAGACCGCCACCCCATTGATTTTCTTAACTTCTTTTACCAGGTCATTGATATTAAGGGAAACAGCTTTGGATTTTTGCTGCTGCAGCTCTTTTTGCAGGGATTTTACCTGTTCCATTAATTTCTCTACACGGTGCGTCAATTCTCCGGCGTT
>CAZFDO010000021.1:0-14955 GCA_964517965.1 uncultured Clostridia bacterium | reverse complement strand
AGCTGGAGCGAATGATCATAAAACGGTTAGCCAGCCATTGGGTATATAATTCACCCCAATATTTGCTTTTAGCATAGGCTCCTAATGGATCAGGCCGGTCTATTTCCAGGTAAGGCTCAGTTTTCCGGCCATCAAATACATAGTCTGTACTGATGTATATTAAAGCTGCATCAAATCTCTGGCAGGCCAGGGCTACATTCCTGGTTCCCAGAGAATTGATCTGGTAAGCTTGCGCCTGGTTGCTTTCTGCCTCATCCGCATTGGTATAGGCCGCGGCGTGAATTATTAGTTCAGGATTGATACTCGTGATAATATCATAGGTTTCTTTAGTTTTGGTTATATCTAATATTTGGTATTTGATATTCCTGCCCGCCAAAGTTCCAGTGGAGGGTGATAGCTGGTTGTCAGGCTTCCTGATGTCCAGCCCATATAGTTCATGGTCTCCGGCCAAAGCCTGTAGTAAATCAGTTCCTAACATACCGCTAGCTCCGGTTACAGCGATCCTCATTACAACTCCAATTCGCTAATAGAATTAAGTGCGCTTATAGCATATGGCTTATTGCTTATAGAACTAAGTGCGCTTATAGCCAATGGCTTATAGCAGAAGCATTGCCGTCTTTATCTTCTTTGGTACTTGCCATATGCAATATGCAATATGCCATCTGCGTTCTTGTTTTTTGCGTCTTTTTCTTTATGGCCATATGCTATCAGCGCTCCTGTTTTTGCGTCTTTAATTTTCCCCACCACTGTTGATTTTCTTTATACCAGTTGATGGTATCTTTGAGCGCTTGATTGAAATCATGCTGCGGTTTCCAGCCAAATTCGCTTCTAAGCTTGAAACAATCCAAAGCATAACGGCGGTCATGCCCGAGACGGTCAGTAACCGGTTTAATAAAATCATCGCTTTTGCCCAATAATTCCAGGATCTTTTTGGTTAACTCTATATTAGCCAGTTCATTACTGCCGCCGATATTATAGATCTCTCCGGCTTTCCCCTTATGCAACACCTGGTCGATAGCTTCGCAATTATCCAGCACATAAATCCAATCCCGCACATTCTGGCCATCGCCATACAGGGGCACAGGCTGTTCTTCCAAAACATTGGTAATAAAAAGAGGGATCACCTTTTCCGGGAACTGGTACGGGCCGAAATTATTACTGGAACGGGTGATGATCACCGGTAACTGATAGGTGATATAATAAGACATAGCCAGCAGGTCAGCGCTCGCTTTGGTCGCGGAATAAGGACTGGATGGCTTCAGCTCATCTGATTCCTTAAAAGCCCCCTTTTCGATAGACCCGTATACTTCATCAGTCGATATTTGAATGTATTTAGTGATGCTATTCTTCTTAGCTGCTTCCAACAAGGTATAGGTCCCGAGCACATTGGTCTTAACAAAATCACCGGCATTGACAATCGAACGGTCAACATGGGTTTCTGCGGCAAAATTGACAATAACCTGAGCTTCCTTGACCCATTTAGCGACTATCTTCGGATCAGCGATATCTCCTCTAACGAATTCATAGCGCTTATTATTCTTAATATCTACCAGATTTTCTAGATTACCGGCATAGGTCAGTATATCCAGATTAATAATTTCATAATCAGGATATTTATTAAGCATATACCTGATAAAATTAGAACCGATAAAACCTGCTCCACCCGTAATTAAAAGCTTCATGGAAGTACGCTCCTGTTTTGTTGTCGCTAGTTCCTAGTCGCTGGTCGCTAGTCTAAATACAGTCGCTAGTCGCTGGTATCTAGTTGCTGGTAAAAGCATTAGATACCATAAAAACTAGCGACCAGAAACTAGTAACCAGTGACTGTATTTAGACCAGCGACTAGTTACTGTTTCATTACCAGCCTTTTTTATCCTGCCATGGTTTGTATGGCACTTCCTTAGAATCCAAAGTTATCCGATGTTCATCCGGCTGCTTATAATTATACAATTGGTTGGGCACATTCATGATCCAGGCTTCGTCCGGCGAAAGGCACTCAAAACCATGGACCACTCCGACAGGGATGACTAAAGCCTGTGGCTTTTCCGCATCTAATTCAAACTCATTGATCTCATTTTTTGTTACTGACCCTTCTCTCCGGTCAAAGAGCACAATTTTAGTCTTGCCGCGCAGGACGCAAAAATAATCCTGCTGTTTTAAATGATAATGCCAGCCTTTTATCCATCCTGGTTTACAGACCGTGATATAGGTCTGGCCAAAAGCCTTAAATTCAGGGGAATCACTGCGCAGGATCTCAAACAAAGCGCCCCGCTCATCCTGATGTATCACTAAGTCTTTTAAAACTACGTCTGCTATCATAATTAAAACCTCGCTATTAGAAAATGCGCTTATGGCTTATAGCTGATGGCAGAAGCATTGTAATCTTTGTTTTTTTCATATGCCATATGCTATATGCTATATGCCGCTCTTATAGTATTTCAATCCGCGAACTATCCCCGACCATGAGGCGATAGGCTTGCGGCCTGGAGTGGGACTTCTTCACTTCCACGTTCTGCCCGATCAGGCTGTCTTCAATTCTCTTGATATCAATTATATGGCTGTTTTCCAGGACAATACTATGCTCGATCTCGCTTGATTCAATGCACGCCCCAAAATAAATAGCTGAGTATGGGCCAACGTAAGAATTAATGATCTTGGCGTTTTCGCCGATTATAGCCGGTCCGCGGATGACACTGTTTTCGACAATCGCGCCCTTTTCAATAACCACCTTGCCCTCGATCTTTGACTTGCTATCGACCCGTCCTTCATTTTTGAAGGTGAAGGTATCCAGGATAATGCTGTTAGCTTCCAGCATATCCTCCAATTTTCCCGTGTCTTTCCACCAGCCGGAAATTGTATAAGGATGCACGACCATTTTAGTATCGATAAGATACTGGATAGCGTCGGTTATCTCTAATTCATGCCGGATACTCGGCTTGATCTTGTCCACGGCTTCAAAAATCGATTGGTCAAACATATATACACCGCATAAGGCCAGGTCACTACGGGGATGTTTTGGCTTCTCTTCCAACTTGATTACCCGGCCTTCCAGCAGCTCCGCTACCCCGAATTGTTCCGGATGCGGCACATGAGCCAGCAGGATCTGGGCATTAGGTTTTTTAGCTTTAAATTCTTCAACCAGGGACTTGATACCATCCTTGATCAGGTTATCGCCCAAATACATGACAAACGTATCATCTCCAATAAAGTTGCGGGAGATCTTGACGGCATGGGCTAAACCCAGGGGTTCTGTTTGTTCGATATATGTGACCTTTACGCCCCATTTGCTGCCATCGCCAACAGCCAGCCTGATCTCATCTTTGGTCTCCCCGACAACAATACCAATATCAACGATACCAGCTTCCTTGATCGCTTCAATACCGTAAAACAGGATCGGTTTGTTGGCAATCGGGATCAATTGCTTGGCATTAGTATGGGTAATGGGACGTAAACGAGTCCCTTTTCCGCCGCTTAGTATTAGAGCTTTCATAAATCCTCAAATCTGCTAATGGCATATGGCTTATGGCGTATAGTTAAAAACAACACCTTTCGCTTTTGCCATCAGCTATTAGCTATATGCTATATGCGTTCTATATCTTCTCTCGCCAATAGTTCAATAGGTCTTCCATGGTCTGCGTGAACGGAATTTCCGGTTTCCAGCCAGTCTGCTTTATGAACTTGGTATTATCCCCATAAAGTATCATCACATCACTCGGCCGCAGCCTAGCTGAATCTTCAGTCACTTTGATCTTATCCTTCATTTTGGAAAATCCGATTAAGTTATTAAGCATGTCTTTAATACTGATAGTGGTATTGGAACAAATATTATAAACTTCACCAGTCTCACACTTCTCCGTAGCCAGCCAGTAGCCGCGGACAACATCGCGCACATCAGTAAAATCTCTCTTAGCCTCGAGGTTGCCGACATAAATGACTGGTTCACGCTTGCCTTTCTCGATCTCCGCGATCTGCTTGGCAAAATTACTGGTCACAAAATTCTCTCCGCGGCGCGGGCCGGTATGATTAAAAGCCCTGGTCCGCACGGTTTTCAGCTTGTAGCTCTGACAATATTGGTATCCCAATAGGTCCTGGGCGACTTTGCTTACTGCATATGGAGAAAGAGGCCGGAGCTGATTGGTTTCTTTGATCGGCACTTCATCCGGGTAAACCATGCCATATTCTTCACTGGAACAAGCCAGCTGTATCCAAGGGTTTATATTTAGTTGCCTGACTGCCTCAAAAATATTTAATTGGCCGATAATATTAGTATTCAGTGTTTCAGCCGGAGCATTCCAGCTAGTCGGGACAAAGCTCTGGGCCGCCAGGTGAAATATTTTATCAGGCTTGATCTTTTCCAATATCTGGTAAACAGAGCTAAAATCAGTCATGTCAAATTCCAGATATTCAAACTTGCCCAGCAAATGATTAATATTATCTTTCTTGGTGTACCAGCGGTCCACGCCGAATACTTGCACATCCTTTTGTTTCAGTAAAAACTCGACCATATGACTACCTACAAATCCTGCCACTCCCGTAATTAAACATTTCATACTGATTCACTCCTCCTGGTTTATTGTCTTCTAATATTCCATTCTTCTTCCATAACATCACCGGTAATGCGCTGTGAATGGAAGAAACTCACCTTCCGTTCCGGAAATACCTTAAGATTAAATGTTAACCAAATTTGTTCCTGCAGCTCATATTTGGACCAGGACAAAGACATTTCCCAGCAATGCAGATCCCGGTATAATTGTACCGTGCGTTCGGTGAGCCTGGTTCCCGTTATTTTTGTACGGTCATTGCTGACCCGGTATTTGGTATGGAAGTTGATCTTCCAATTATCCGTAAGCGCGAGTCCGACATCATTTTGGACATCCAGATTACCCGGATCGCTCTTCAGGTAACTGGTCAGAAACGCTACATACCACAGATTTTTGCTCAAACGCAGGTCTGTAGTCACCCGTTGATTATTCTTATACAGAATACTATATTCTTCTGTTCCAGTCAGGGTAATCCAGTCATTAGGCGTTAGGATCAACGTATTGATCAGGTTACTATAACGTTCTTTCCGGTTGACCGGAAAATATCCGTTATGGATCAAGTTATACCCGAGGCTGGACCTTAGCCTGACCAATTGTTTCCGGGAATAGGCTACCACTGGGTCAGTCGTAGAATATTTCTGTAAAATATCTTCAGCAGCAAAAACCGGTGAGTATTTACTCACCTCTTGGCCTAATAGATCAAGCCGCGGGCCAGTAAAAATAATTTGCGTTTTGCCGGCTCCCTGCGCCGGGGATTGCTTTTGCCATGGGTATTTGAGCTTTTTTTCAGGCAGAGCTTTAGCTGTTTTTATCACCCTGGCGAATCTTAGCTCCACAGCTGTATAAGCTCTATTCGCTACTACCCCCTGCGGTTCAAGAGGACGGGCCCGGAGTTCTTCAGTATAGCCATGCCCCAGGTCCCAATCTATAAAATCAGTTACCCTGGTACGCAGGTTCAAATTAGTAAAATACTGGGTTTTTAAAACATTCCTAGTATCCATCAGGTCAATACGGTCCTGCCAGACCTCAGTCAAACCAACTTGCGGGGTCAAGGACATATTACGGGTAAGCCCCAGCCTGTTGGTCAACATAACATTAGTATTGCCATCCCAGACATAGAATCCCTGGCCCTGGGTATATCCCCTCTTGGTCTCCAGGTTATAAGTAAAATATAACGGTGCCCGGCGCGAATAGCTCCAAGGCAAGCGCAGCTGGTTAGCATTGAAACTTAGCCGCGGCGCATAGACATAATCCGGTTTATAATCCTGGGCCGCTTCATTCCAAATATCCCGTCTTTCACCCAAAATCCTGAAGGTATAGGTTTTAGCCAGCTTACTTAATGCTAAAAATGACGTGATATCATTATTTACCTGGCGCCAGGCTTCTTCATCATAACGCTGCTGAAAGGTTTGGTCGCTTTGCACCTTCACATTAGCCTGGGCGATCCAGGTCGGATCGAGCCGTTGCCAGTGGGACACTACTGCATTCCAGCGTTTGGCTTCCGGCAGTATAGGCGGCTCAAGCCGTGCACGCTGATGAACATTATAATAATACCAGGAGCCAGTCATCCGATCCGGATAATTGTATTCAAACTGCGCGCCTTTGCCCCAGCCTATATACTCCATATAATCAAGATACAGCTTCCCGTAGGTATTATCAGTCAGGGGATAGCCATACATCGCTTTGATGAAATCACCTTCCGTACTGTTATGCCCGACATATATGTTCAGGGTATATTTTTTCTTTTTCAAAGACTGGTAATAAGCCGGAAAATACAGTATTGGCAAATCACCCAGGCAGAACCGGGCATTATAGCATACCAGATATTTTTGCGGATACACGGAGATCCGGCTGGCTTTGATCCGGTAATGAGGCTGCTCCAGATCACAGGTCGTCATATAACCCTTGGGCAGGTACATTTTCTCCGGTCCCAGACGCTCCATCTGCGGGCCGGTTATGTACCATTTATACGAATATATTTTGCCGTAGGATAATATCCCCTGCTTGGTTTTCAGGTGATAGGTCACTTCGTGCCCGCTTAAATCCTGGGTTTTGTCTTTACCCACGACATGACCGACTGCGGTTACGATTTCATCTTTTAAATTGTAAAAGATCTCATCTGCCTCAAGATACATATCACCTGAAGTCACCTGGGCATGACCGCTGCCATATACCAGATCATTCTGTTTCTGGTATTCCAGATAATCCGCCTTTATGTGAACAGGGTCTTCCCGGTCCTCGGCAGCTGCCGCTGATAAAAAAAAAGAACCAAATATGCTAAAAAGCGCTAATATGCCGCTTAATCTATAGGCCATATTAGTTTTCACTAAGCTTCTCCTTAAACCCGGATACGGATCAAATTATTTTTCGCTCAACACCAGCATTGCCGCACCGATCACTCCAGCATCTTCGCCCAGCTTTGCCCGCACTATCTTTACGTTCTTTAGCGATACGGCCAAAGCCCGTTCCTTAATAGTTTTCAGCATCGGCTCTGAGATCAACTTGCCGGCGTTGGCTATTCCTCCTCCGATAATGATCTTTTCCGGATTAAAAATATTGATCAAGCTGGCCAAGCCAACACCCAGATACATCCCAGTCTCTTGCCATATTTCCTGGGACAGCTTGTCCTTATAGAACGCTGCTTCTTCCAAAACCATAGGAGTGATCTTAGAAAGGCTTCCTTCAACGATCTTAGTAATAATGCTTTTCCGGCCGGCTTTGATTTTTTCTATGCAGCGCTCCCGGATATGCGGCGCCCCGACATAAGCTTCCATACAACCGTGGTTACCGCAATTACATTTGCGGCCTTTTGACTCTACGGTGATATGCCCGATCTCTCCAGCCGCCCCACCTACGCCGTGATAAATTTTACTGCCAATTATGATGCCCCCGCCCACGCCGGTACCCAAGGTAACGCATAAAATATTCTGCGCCCCCCGGCCAGCGCCAAACAAGAACTCCCCATAACAGGCAACATTAGCGTCATTATCTATATAGATAGGTAAATTGAATTCTTTTTTGATCTCTTTCACAATGGGCACATTGCGCCAGTGCAGGTTAGGTGAAAACTGGATCACCCCCCGTACATGGTCGATCTGCCCGGCCGCACCGATCCCGATCCCGATAAGATGGCTGAAACGTATATCCCGGACCAAGACCCGGATGTTTTCAATAATGGTTTTAATAATAAAACCGGCATCTTTATCTGCCTGAGTGGAAATCTTGACTTTGTTCTTGATCTTGCCTTTCAGGTCAACCAGAGCGATAGTGATGTTCGTTCCACCCAAGTCTACGCCTATGCTATATTTGGACATCATTCACCCCGAAATTCGTGATGCGTTATGCGTGTTGCGTACTGCGTAAACAAAGGTATGCGCACGACGCACTACGCACAACTCACACCGCATAACTGATTTAGATTATGGTTTTTTCTGTTTCCACGTCAAAGATGTGTATCTTATTCATATTAAAAACAACTTCCAGGTCTTTTTCAACTTCTGCTTTCACATGCGAATCAAGTTTGGCCAGGAATATGCTGTTGCTTGAGGACAAATGAACATAAATTTCACTGCCCATCGGTTCTATTACCTCCACTTTCATTTTAACGGGACAGCATCCCGGTATACTGCGGGCAAAAAATTTATCGTAAATATCTTCCGGCCGGATACCGAAGACTACCTTCTTATCCACGCAATTCGCCAGGAGATCAGAGATCGGGCTGTTGATCTTCAGGCTGAGCTGGCTTTCTTCCAGGTACAACCCATCGGCTTTTTTCACTACCGTGCAGGTTATGAAATTCATTGGGGGACTGCCGATAAAACCAGCTACAAATTTATTTACCGGCTTATCATAGAGAGTCAAGGGATCAGCAATTTGCTGGATCAGGCCATCTTTCATCACTACGATCCTATCGCCCATGGTCATAGCCTCGATCTGGTCATGAGTCACATAAATTATAGTGGCTTCCAGTTTACGATGTAATTTCTTGATTTCTGTCCTCATCTGGACGCGCAATTTGGCATCCAGGTTACTGAGCGGTTCATCAAACAGGAACACTTGTGGCCTTCTGACAATGGCCCGTCCAACAGCGACTCTCTGCCTTTGTCCGCCGGATAGCGCCTTGGGTTTCCTGTTCAACAGGTGGGTAATACTTAATATCTCGGCCGCTTCCTCTACTCTGGCCTTGACCTCATTCTTGGGCATTTTACGCAGTTTAAGACCGAAGGCCATATTGTTAAATACAGTCATATGCGGATAAAGAGCATAATTCTGGAAGACCATAGCGATATTACGGTCTTTAGGCTGGACATTGTTCACCAGCGTATCACCGATATGGATCTCTCCCTCAGTCACATCTTCCAGCCCAGCCACCATACGCAGGGTCGTTGTTTTACCGCAGCCTGAAGGGCCGACAAATATACAAAATTCCTTATCCTTGATCTCCAGGTTGAAATCCTTAACCGCCCAGACATCTTCACCGCTTTTTTTGCTCTTGAACAGTTTCCCTACTTGTTTTAAGACTACCTCAGTCATTTTTCGCTCCCCCGTTTTTCAGCTTAATTAAATATTCTCTTGCTTCACCAACCGTATATAACGAACCAGTGACACAGATCAAAGCTTTTTGACCAGCCAGGGCTAGCGCCTTTTTCAAAGCCTGTCTTACAGTACCCGCCTGGTAAATATCAGCTTTGCTTAAATATGTCCGCCACAACGGCATCATCTTCTCTACTGACAGCGCCCGCCTGCTCAGCGGCTGAGCCAATACCACTATATCAGTTACCGGGCCCAATTGGCCGATCATCTCCTGGTAATTTTTATCCTTTAAAACCCCAAAAACGCAGATCATTTGTTTATAACTGCCAATATTACTCTTAATATTCTCAACCAGGGTCCTGGTGCCAGCAGGATTGTGAGCGCCGTCTAATACTACAGTAACTGGTCGCTGGTCGCTGGTCGCTAGTTTAAAAACCTCTAATCTTCCAGGCCAAAAAGCCTTGGCCAATCCCTGTTTAATTGACCTTGCCGATACTTTGACTCCTTGCCCCTGTAATTGTTTGGCTACCGCAACCGCGCAGGCGGCATTATTCTTTTGATGCCAACCTTTCAGGCCAAGATCCCAATCCGCCGGGATCTTTATAATTTTATCAGCCCTGATCAGTTTACTTTTTTTCTTCCGGCATTGTGCCTTGATGACAGTTAGGACTTCCGGCTGTGTCGCCGCAGTCACTACTACGCCGTGATCTTTGATGATCGCCGCTTTTTCACGGGCAATCCTGGTTAAAGTATTTCCCAGATATTCAGTATGGTCATAATCCACGTTAGTGATCACTGATACCAGCGGATCCCGGACTACATTGGTTGCATCCAGTCTTCCGCCCATACCTGTTTCTATAATAGCCAGGTCTACTTTTTCCCGTTCAAAGTAAATATAAGCGACAGCCGTCAAGAGCTCAAAATAGGTCAGCTTAAGGCGGAGAGAGTCACTAACGCTTTTAACCTCTCCGATGATCTTGGCAAAAACTTTACAGTCTATGTTCCGCCGGCTAATTTGCAGGCGTTCAGTCACATCTATTAAATGCGGGGAAGTATATAATCCGGCTTGGTATCCGGCTTCCTGCAGGATACCGGACAGGAAAGCGCAAACCGAGCCTTTGCCATTAGTCCCGGCTACATGTATCACCCTTAACCGGTCTTGCGGGTTTCCAAAGATTTTAAGGACTTTGGCTATTCTTTTCAGCTCAAATTTTATCCCTAACAAAGCCAGGCTTTCCAGATAGCGAATAGCGTCTTTAAAAGAGCTTATTTTTTTATTATAACATAATTGCTTTTGCAAACACAATCTCTTTCTAACCCTTATACAGGTAATCCAGTAGTTTTTCGATGGTATCTTTCAGGTTTTTGCGTTCCACTACCATATCCACCATACCGTGTGTGACCAGGAATTCTGACCGTTGGAACCCGGCCGGTAGTTGCTGACGGATAGTCTGCTCTATCACCCGCGGACCGGCGAAACCGATCAAAGCTCTTGGTTCAGCCAGGTTCACATCCCCCATCATGGAAAAACTGGCAGTGACCCCGCCGGTAGTAGGATTGGCCATGACTGATATATAAGGCAGTTTATTTTCTCCGAGTTTAGCCAGCGCGGCGCAGGTTTTGGCCATCTGCATCAGGGATAAAATGCTTTCCTGCATCCTGGCTCCGCCGCTCACTGCAATAATGACCACCGGATGCCTTTTGGCAATGGCTTTTTCCACCATGCGGGCGATCTTCTCTCCGACTACTGATCCCATGCTCCCGCCCAGGAAACTAAAATCAAGCACCCCGATCCCTACCCGGTGGCGGCCAATATCACCGATACCGGTAATGATCGCTTCATTTAGCCCGCTTTTTTTAGCGCTATCCCTGAGCCGGTTCTTATATATTTTTAGGTCCTTAAAATTCAGCGGATCGCATGGTTTCATATGCGCATCCAACTCCACAAAAGTCTTTTTTGGGCACAGCTGCGCCAGCCGTTCCTTAGCAGATAGAGTAAAATGGTACTCGCATTTCGGGCAGACTTTCATGTTCTTTTCCAGGTCTTTGTTAAAGATGATCTGGGTACAGCCCGGGCATTTAGTCCACAAACCTGCTGGTACATTAGTTTTCTTTTTAAGATTCTTTACTGCCATATTCACCTCTATAAAATCAGTGCGCGTATAGCTTATAGCGTATTGCTTATAGCATTTTGATCATTGCTATCTTCCTTGCTTTTGCCATATGCTATATGCCATTAGCCATTTGCGCTTTTCAAACTCCTTACAAACCTGCCTACTTTAGGCACGAGATCCTTTTTTCCGATATTCTTTTCGATGATACTGACGATGGCGCTGCCGACGATCACTCCATCGAACCAGGCTGACAGCTCTGCCACTTGCCGGCCGTCAGAGACGCCAAAACCAACCGCAATAGGTTTCTTGATCTTCTTTTTTAATTCCTGCGCATGTTTGGCAATATCCCGCGGCAGGCCAGCCCTGGCCCCGGTGACACCGGTGACCGACACATAATATATAAAACCTGAAGAATCTTTATTGATCATAGCCAAACGATTACCGCTGGTTAAGGGCGAAACTAAATATACCGGGTCGAGTTTATGTTTTCTTAGTATTTTACTGACTTCCCGGCCGCTTTCCGGCAAGAGGTCAGGAATAATAAAGCCATCTACTCCCGCAACCGCTGCAGCCCGGGCCAGTTTTTCCAGGCCAAACTGGTACACCGGATTAAAGTAAGTCATCAACAGGATCGGGACCTGGCTTTTCTGCCTGATCTTCCGCACCAATTCGAGGATATCTGCTAATGAAGTATGGTGTTTTAAGGAACGCTGCGCTGCCCGCTGAATAGTCGGACCGTCGGCAATAGGGTCGCTGAAAGGCACTCCCAGCTCAATTATATCAGCCCCGCTGCGCTCCAGCTCCAGGACTAGTTCTGCCGTTGTTTTCAGCGTAGGATCGCCGGCACAAATGTAAGTGATCAGCGCCGCTTGCCCCTGCTTTTTTAATTTTTTAAATTTAGCGTCTATACGATTCATATTCGTTGTGCGTTGTGCGTTGTGCGCTGTGTGTTGTGCATTTTTTTTCGGCTGTACAACACGCATTACGCATACCGCATCGCGCTTCACGTCTCCTGTCTCATTATTAGTTCCATATCTTTATCCCCGCGACCCGACAGGCACACGATGATTATTTTATTACGACCCAGTGTTGGCGCCAGTTTTTTGAGATAGGCTACGGCATGAGAGCTTTCCAAAGCCGGAAGTATCCCCTCTTGCTGAGCCAGCAGGTCAAAAGCCGTGAGGGCTTCCTGGTCTGTGGCACTGACATATTCAGCCCGGCCGGTATATTTATAATAACTGTGTTCCGGGCCTACTCCCGGATAATCCAGGCCAGCCGCGATAGAATGGGTCGGTGAAACCTGACCGTCTTTATCCTGTAATAAATATGATTTAGCGCCGTGCAGGATCCCTATTGTGCCTTTAGATATAGTCGCGGCAGTATGCGGCTTATTTACCCCTGCCCCGGCTGCCTCGACGCCGATAAATTTAACTTTTTTGTCGTTATAAAACGGATAGAACAGGCCGATCGCATTGCTGCCGCCGTTGACACAAGCCAGCAAACAGTCTGGCAGCCGTTTTTCCGCCTGCAAGATCTGCTTTTTTGATTCCCGGCCGATCACGGTCTGGAAATCCCGTACGATCATCGGGAAAGGATGCGGCCCGGCGCAGGACCCCAGCATATAATGAGTGGTCCGCACATTGGTCACCCAGTCGCGCAAAGCCTCGTTCATGGCATCTTTCAGGGTTTGGGTACCGCTTTTTACCGAGATCACTTTTGTGCCGAGTTTTTGCATGCGGTATACATTCAGTTTCTGCCGCTCGATATCCTCGGCACCCATATATACTTCACATTGCAATTTGAAAAGCGCTGCTACGGTGGCGACAGCCACGCCGTGCTGACCGGCGCCGGTTTCGGCGATTATCCTTTTTTTGCCCATGCGTAAAGTCAGCAGAGCCTGCCCGATAGTGTTGTTAATTTTATGGGCGCCGGTGTGGGCCAGGTCTTCACGCTTCAAGTAAATCTTAGCTCCGCCATACAGGCGGGTCAGGTTCCTGGCAAAATACAGGGGCGTAGGCCGGCCGGCGTACGTGGTCAGATAATAATGAAGTTCTTTTTTAAAAACAACATCATTCTTCAACCGGCGGTAAATCGCTTCCAGCTCTAACAGCGCCGGGACTAATGTTTCCGGCACATACTTGCCGCCAAAGGGCCCAAAATATCCATTTTTGTCTGGCAACATAAATAAACCTCGCGTATGGCATATAGCATATTGCGTATGGCAAATGCATAGGCTTAGTATTTTATTTTCGCTCCGGCCATATGCCATTAGCCATAAGCTAAATTGCGCTTTTAGCTTTGGTGATGAATTCTTTCATTTTGTCGTAATCCTTGCGTTTCGGCGAACGTTCTACGCCACTGGCGACATCTACAGCAAAAGGTTTTACTTTATCCCCTGCTTCCTGAATGTTTTCCGGGGTCAGCCCGCCAGCCAGAAATATCGGCTTGCCAAATTCCTTGGCTTTGATGGCCAGTTCCCAGTTAAAAGTCGCCCCGGTACCGCCGGCCATATCTTCCACAAAAGCATCCAATAAAAAATAATCCGCTATTTCCAGGTACTGCTTCATAGTTTCCAGGATGGTTTCGTCTTTGATCCTGAAAGCCTTGATTATTTTAATTCCCGGGACCGCTTCTTTCAGCTGCTGGCAATATTCAACTGTTTCTTCCCCGTGCAGTTGTATCAGCGCTACATTTATTTTTTTGATCAGCTTGATTATATTTTTACTGTCTTCATTGACAAAAACAGCGACCGAGGACACAAAAGGCGGAATTTCCTTAAGTATCTCTATAGCATTTTGGGGCGAAACTTTTCTTGGACTATCCTTATAGAAGTTTAATCCAATAAAATCCGCCCCTAAATTAGCTGCCCAGGTCGCATCCTGCGCACAGGTTATGCCGCAAATCTTAATTTTAACCAATTATGCTCCTTCGCTTACTTTTGGCAGGTGTTTTAAAGCTTCTTTCACTTTTTCTGTCGGATATTCGTAATCTTCCAGCTGTTTGCTGAAATATTTATCATAAGAGGTCATGTCAAAGTGACCATGGCCGCTCAGGTTAAAGACAATGCACTTGGATTCATTATTCTTCTTGCACAGCAGGGCTTCATCAATAGCCACCCTGATAGCATGTGATGTTTCCGGAGCCGGAATAATGCCTTCGGTCCGGGCAAACATTACCGCTGCCTCAAAACAAGTATTCTGGTGCACTGCCCTGGCTTCCACTAAGCCGGTTTTCACGGCCAAACTTACTAACGGAGAACAACCATGATATCTCAATCCGCCGGCATGAATTCCCGGCGGCATGAAAGTATGGCCGAGGGTAAACATTTTCAATAGCGGCGTTAAACCAACCGTATCACCAAAGTCATAGGCGAACGGGCCTTTGGTCAAGGTAGGACAGCTATGCGGCTCAACGGCGATCATCTTGATGTCCCGGCCTTTTTTCTTATCCGGCACGAACGGGAAAACAAATCCGGCGAAATTACTGCCGCCGCCGACGCAAGCTATGAGAACATCTGCTTTTTCTCCGGCTTTTTTCAGCTGTTCCTTGGTTTCCAACCCGATAATAGTCTGATGCAGCATCACGTGGTTCAGCACACTGCCTAAGGCATATTTGGCATCATCATGAGTAGCCGCGTCTTCCACTGCCTCGCTGATGGCCATACCGAGCGAGCCATTAGAATTGGGATCATCTTTCAAAAAAGCTCTTCCTGAATTGGTTTTATCAGAAGGTGAGGCAAATACTTCGCCACCCCATGTTTGCATCAT
>CAZFDO010000020.1:9957-15292 GCA_964517965.1 uncultured Clostridia bacterium | reverse complement strand
ACCGCTGATATCATTAAACAGGATCTTAAGGGTATAACCGCGTTCAAGCCTAAAATCACCTACTAAAAGTACCGCTGCTCCTAAAATTATCAGACTGATTAAGACCAGCAATCCTACTTTAGTTTCCTGGCTCAAGCCCATGCAGTTCTCCTTTGGGTTAACCCCGGTCTTCCAAAGTAATGGGACCTTTGGCGCTGCCGGTGATAAATTGCTTCACGATCGGATTAGAAGCCTTCTTGATTTCGTCCGGCGTTCCTATTTGTTGTATGGTACCATGATACATCATGGCGATCCGGTCGGCTACAGTATAAGCGCTGACCATATCATGCGTGACCACAATTGAAGTCACGCCTAGTTTTTCTTTCATATTGATGATCAGGTCATTGACCGCGTCTGACATGATCGGGTCCACGCCGGTGGTCGGTTCATCGTATAATATATACTGAGGCTGGGCAGCAATAGCCCTAGCCAAGCCTACGCGTTTGCGCATACCGCCGGACAGATCTGCCGGCATGCTATTTTCAATACCTTCCAATCCTACTAACCGCAGGCATTCAGCCACCCGGTCCCGGATCTGTTTTTCATCGTTCATCAGGTGCTGAGTCCGCAAGCCAAAGCTGATATTATCAGCCACGCTCATAGAGTCAAAAAGAGCTGCTCCCTGGAATAAGAACCCAAATTTTTTCTGTATGCCCTGTAACTCCAGCAGCGATAATTTAGCGATGTTTACATCATCTACTTCCACTGTTCCCTGATCAGGCTTTAGTAATCCGACGATATGCTTGAGGGTTACGCTTTTGCCGCAACCGCTGCGCCCGATGATGACCAGAGTCTCACCGGTATTGACCGTCAGGTCTAAGCCTCGCAATACTTCCTGGGTCTTAAATTTCTTATACAATCCTGTTAACTTGATCATGTCATCCGATCCCGAAGAATTGCAGGATATTGGTGAGAAAAGTATCGGAAACCAGGATCAGCACCATGGAAAGAACTACTGATTGAGTCGTAGCTTTACCGACGCCTTCTGCCCCACCCTCAGTGGTAAATCCTTTATAGCAACTGATCAAGGCGATAATGATCCCAAAAACAAAACATTTAATTAAACCGTGGATGATATCATTAGTCCGCATAAAGTCGACTATATCATGATAGTACCTGGTCGCCGGTATCGCTAATTTATAAACACTGATAAAGAGCCCTCCCAGAATACCCAATATGTTTGAATAAATGGTCAATATTGGGACCATGATCACACAGGCCAGAAACCGCGGCACTATCAGGTATTTCACCGGGTTAGCCCCCAAGGTATAGAGGGCATCGATCTGTTCCGTCACCCGCATGGTGCCTAGCTCGGCAGTAATGGCTGCTCCTACCCGGCCGGAGATGACAATGGCGGTTAATACCGGGCCCAGTTCTTTGACGATCGAGAACCCGACGGCAGTACCGACATAAAGCGGTTCATTGAGAATATTTTTAGAAGCTGCGCCGGTTTGCATGGCCATAACCATACCTACTGAAATACTGGTCAAAGAAGCCACCACCAGCGAATTTACACCCACTTCATTCATTTGTTTATTGATATTTTTAAAGTCAAAAGGCCGCCGGAACATCCAAAATATTATCTGAAAAAAAAGTAAGGTCAATTTGCCGAGATGATCAGCCAGGCCGACTACATTTTTCCCCAAGAACCTAATAAATTTACCTTCTTCAATACGTTCTTCTATTTTTTGCTCTATACTCTCTCCGGGAAGATGCTTAGGCACATTAACTCCTGCGTATAGCTTATAGAATCAGAGGCGCTTATGGCTAATAGCTTATAGCTTATGGCCGGTGCGAAACTTACTCTTGCTTTTGTATTTGCTATAGGCCATATGCTATCTGCGCTCTTGTTTTTAGCGTCTTCTTCTTTATTGCTATCTGCCATATGCTAAATTGCGTTTTAGCTCTTGTATATTCTCGGGACCCGCGCCGATATGCCGCAGGTGATCTCATAACTGATAGTTTTCGCCCATTGGGCAACTTCATTAATACTGATGTTTTCCTGGCCCTGCCGGCCGATCAAGGTGACTTCTTCTCCGACATCGATCCCTTTCAGGCCGGTAAGATCGATCATGCACATATCCATACAGACCCGCCCGATAACCGGGACTCTTTTCCCCTGTACCAGGACCATGGCCCTATTCGACAGGTTCCAATTATAGCCATCGGCATAGCCGACCGGCAGTGTACCGATAAAGGAATTACGTTTGGTCATATACGTGCGGCCATAACTAATACTGTTGCCGCGCGGCATACGCTTTAAATACACGATCCGGGTCTTTAAACTCAAAGCCGGATGCAGAGTAATTTTATTTTCTGCGCCTTTGAATGGCGCTATGCCGTATACCATCAAGCCGGGGCGCACCATATTGAAAGGATATTCCCGGTATTTCAGGATAGCGGCACTGCCGCTGACATGTTTATATTTTATCTTGATCCGCTCTCGTTCCAGCTCCTTGATGATAGCCAAAAATATCTTTATCTGCTCCCGGGAATAAGCTTCATCACTTTCAGCTGAAGACAAATGAGTATAGACCCCTTCCATCTCGATCAAAGGAAGCATCTTGATCTTTTTAATAGTGGCTACGGCAGTCGCCGGACGGATACCAATACGCCCCATGCCGGTATCTATTTTAAGATGAAATTTAATTTTTTGCTTATGTTTTACCGCCAGGCGAGAAAGCGCACGCGCTCCGGCCAGGCTGGCAACAGTGGGGATAAGATTGTTTTCCAGGACATACTTAAAATTGGTAAAAGGGAAGATACTGCCTAAAATCAATATGGGAGCTTTTATCCCCGCCTTGCGCAATACCATGGCTTCCTCGATCAAAGCCACTCCTAAATAACACCTGTATTTTTCACAGGTCCTGGCTATTTCTACTGCCCCGTGGCCATAGCCGTTAGCCTTGACGATCGCCAGGATCTTCGTATGCCGGCTTACTTTACGGGAAATATTCTTGAGATTCTGGGTGATCGCCGTTAGATCTATTTCTGCCCAGGTCGGCCTTAAGAGCAACGTGGTCTCCTTTTAGGGCGAAGCGCTTTTAATCAGCGGGCGTTTTTTAACGCCCGCTTATTTAACTGCCGCATACTGCGGTTGTTGCTGCAGGTTTTCAAATCTGGCAAACTCTTCCAGGAAATTCAGCTTAATAATTCCAGTCGGTCCATTCCTTTGCTTGCCGATGATAATCTCAGCAACTCCTTTTTCATCCGGGAGCACTTCCTGATTCGCCTGCCGCTTATAATATTCTTCCCGGTAAATAAAAGCTACCACGTCAGCATCTTGTTCGATAGCTCCGGATTCACGCAGGTCAGCTAATTGCGGTCTTTTACCCTCGGTACGCTTTTCCGGGGAACGGTTCAGCTGGGATAAGGCTATTACTGGTATTTGCAATTCTTTAGATAATATTTTCAGCGCCCGGGTAATATCAGAAATATCCTGTTGGCGATATTCGATCCGGCCGCTCCGGCCCGGCATTAATTGCAGGTAATCAATAACCACAAGACCTAAGCCATGCTCATGCTTCAAGCGTCGGGCCCGGGCTTTCATCTCTAATACGGATAATGACGGTGAGTCATCGATATATAATGGCGCTTCCACCAAGCGGCTAGCCGCATTAGTGATGCGCACCCATTCATTTTTAGCGGAAAAACCGCTGCGCAGTTTCTGCATACTGACCCGGGCTTCGGAACAGAGCAATCTCATAGCCAAGTCCTTACAGGACATTTCCAGGCTGAAAAAGGCTACCGGTATCTTTTGGTCGATGGCCGCATGCGCGGACATACCCAGGACCAGGCTGGTTTTCCCCATGCTCGGGCGGCCGGCAATAATTACCAGATTGCTAGGCTGCAAACCGGAAGTTATTTCATCAAACGCGTAATAACCGGTCGGTACTCCGGTCACTAACCTGTTGCCGGTAGTTTTTTCCAGTTCATCAATGGTATCATTGACCAGGTCTTTTATCGCCAGGAATCCTGCCCCGATCCTCCGGTCAGCGATCTTGAAAATGGCTTCTTCTGCCTTATCGATCAGGGTTTCCACTTCTTCAGAATCATCATACGAAATAGCTACTATGTTCGTGGCTGTTTCTATGAGTTTGCGGAGCATGCTTTTTTCGTGCACTATCTTGGCATATGTTTCCACATGCGCCGCAGTAGTGACACTATTGATCAAACTGGTGATATAAGCGCCGCCGCCTACTTCTTTAAAACAAGACTGTTTCTTCAATTCATCGCTTAAGGTCAGGGCATCCACTGCTTCTCCCTTATCATAGAGCGACAACACTGTCTGATAGATCAACTGGTGAGCTTCTTTATAAAAATCCCCGGCCTGCAGGATTTCAATGGTCTTAGGGATCGCTTCTTTTTCGATGAGCATCGAACCCAAGACAGCTTTTTCAGCGTCTATATTCTGTGGCGGTATTTTATCAACCAGAGATCTCTCACTCATAATCCACCTATTCCTTCACTACCAATACTTTCAGTTTAGGCATAATATCACTGGTCAACCTGATAGGCACATGGTACAATCCAAGCTCCTTGATCGGCTTTTCTATTTCAATCAGTTTTTTATCTATCTCCAGGCCTTCTTTGCGCAGGACATCCTGGATGTCCTGGCTGGTCACCGAGCCAAATAATTTATCTGCTTCTCCGGCTTTGACTTTCAAGGTACAGGAGATCTTTTCTATTTTATCAGCAATTACTTTGGCTTCCCCGCGATGCTTGGCCAGGTGCTTGGCCTCCACCTTTTTTATCTCTTCAAATCTAACCATATTATGAGCTGTGGCTTCTAAGGCCAGGTTTTGCGGGAGCAAGAAATTACGGGCATACCCGGCCGAAACATCAACTACCTGGCCTTTATTACCTACTTTAGGAATACTATCCTTCAATATTACCTTCATCGATCCTCCTATTTCAGTCACTGGTCGCTGGTTTTAAAATCAGCTTCTAGTCGCTAGTTCCTGGTATCTAGTCAAGATCTTTAAAACCAGAAACCAGATACTAGCAACAAGCGACTGTATTTAAACTAGCGACTAGAAACTAGTTACTAGCGACTGTTTTATTAATTTTACGCCAATTGACCCATATATCCACTACTCCAAAGAGCAGCAAAACAATCCATAATTCACGATTTAACGCTGTCAGCAGATAGAATAATCCCTGCGGTAACCTGCCTACTTTCGCTTTATTAAAGTAGTAACTGGCAAGGCTCAATCCCTGGATAAAATAGGCAAAACTAATTATTATAAAGATATTCACTATGCCGGCATACAACCAGTGAATTGCGGAAACTTTC
>CAZFDO010000020.1:0-9947 GCA_964517965.1 uncultured Clostridia bacterium | reverse complement strand
AACACACCGCTGGTGATAATAAAACCCCACACCAGCCAATCAGAACAACGCCATTGCCTGAATACCGGCAAAGATTTTATGGTTAATCCAAAACGACTCAATAGCTGGCCGCTAATAATATAATCAAGAGCTACAAAAACCCAGATGCTGATGACCATTAAGGAAGGCCAAATCAAATCAATCAACCTGAGTAACTGCCAACTATTCTTTTTGATCAGGGACAACTCTGCCGTACTAGCTCCGCGGTTCTTATAAAACTTATAGGCCGTATCCATGGAATCCCGGAAAATTTGCTGCAGTTCAAGCCAAAAATTCAATTGCCCTACCTGCTCCAAGATAACTATTAATAATACCAGACAGGTCAGTAAGAGCGCAGTGCCAAGCACTATAGTGTCCCAGGCCGCGGTATCCTTTTTAATCATAGTGCCTATAACCAGCGCCGGGATACCGGCAACAAGCAGGAACATAAGGCTGATCAAAGTAATCCCTGAAATCAACCAGATAGCCAGAGCCGCCAGTAGTGTGCCGATAACCGCATATCTGGGACCTCTGATACAGAAAAGCAGCAACAAAGGAATTATTGCCAGAAAAGTCATTGGCGGCCAAAATAATACGATACTGGCAAATATTAATCCTGCCAGCAGGCGGTAGGTATGATGGGCCATGGATATCTGATTTTCAGCCATAAGCAGGTATTTTATGAGGTAGCGTAGGGTAATAGCGCTACAGCTCTGGCTCTTTTAACCGCCCTGATAACGGAACGTTGATGCCGCGCGCAATTACCGGTAACCCGGCGGGGCAGAATTTTGCCGCGTTCGGTTACAAAATTTCTCAGGAGCCCTAAATTTTTAAAATCAATCTCTTCCTTATTGGCGCAGAAACGGCAGGGTTTACGCCTAAATTGTCCCCTGCGCCCGCCCGGTCCGCCTTCACGCCGCGGTCCGGATGGTCTTGATGCTGATTTTGGTCTAGCTGAATACATTAAACTTCCCCCTTTGAAAAACGATTACGCTGATTTCTTAATACTGATTACACCGATTAAAGCTTTTCTAAATCTGTGTAATCTCTCTTGGTAATCTGTGTAATCTCTTTTACTAAAATGGTATTTCCGAGTCCAGGTCTTCTTCTGATTTTACGCCTTTGGACGGTGCTTCTTTAGCCCATTTCGTCCCGTCACTCTCTGTTGCGTCCTGGTTTTTAGCCCGGTCCAGGAACTGCACATGTTGGGCGACGACTTTTAGTTTGCTCTTTTTAGTGCCGTCGTTCTTATCTTCCCAGGAATCCTGCTGCAGGCGTCCTTCTATATAAATAGAACTGCCTTTACCAAGATATTGTTTAATAACCTCTGCTTGCCTACCCCATGCCTCGACCGGAATGAAGTCAGCCCGTTCCTGAGTTTGACCGGCATTATCCTTGAATTTACGGTTGATCGCCACGGTAAAACTAACTACCGCTTGCCCCCCCGGGGTATACTTTAATTCCAGATCCTTGGTTATGTTGCCGATCAAGATCACTTTATTCGCGTTAGCCACTTATCCCTCCACTTTAGGTACCGCGGGAGCCACTGCCACCTTCACTTTCTCTTTCTTGGGCTTGATCCTTCTTGGCTTCCTTACCTTGGTAGTAATAGAACGGATAATCCCGTCGGTTACCAGATATGTTTTCTTCAGGTTGTTCACTACCTCCGGGGCAGACTTAAAATTCAGGTAAACAAAAAACCCTTCTTTGTATTTTTTCACCGGGAAGGCCGTCTTTTTAAGGCCCCACTTGTCCTGATGGATTACTTCCCCGCTGCCGGCAGTAATCATTTTCTCAAATTTAGCTAATAGTTTATCGGTTTCCTCAGCCGCTAAATCTGGCCTAAAAATAATAATACTCTCATAACTATGCATTACTTTCAACCCTCCTCATTTACTCAACTTTATTACTTTATTTAACATTCTCTTTCGACCGCTTACATGACTTACTTTATTTTTAATATACTACTACAAAAATTACCTTTTGGCAAGGTATATTACCAGCCAATCCAGGCAAAAAGAACCGTATGCATCTTAAGGATAAATGGCGCTAAGACCAGCGAGACAACAGCCATCAGTTTTAATAATATATTAAGGCTGGGACCGGCCGTGTCTTTAAACGGATCACCGACAGTATCGCCAATAACCGCAGCTTTGTGCGCATCTGAACCTTTGCCGCCGAGATTACCAGCTTCAATATATTTTTTGGAATTATCCCAGGCGCCGCCGGCATTGGCAAAAAAGATAGCCAATGGGACACCGCTCACCAATGAACCCACCAGCAAACCGCCCAAAGCAGCAGGACTGATGAAAATCCCGACCGCCACTGGTATGATCAGGGCCATCACGCTGGGGAAAACCATTTTCTGCAAGGCAAAAGCAGTAGTGATATCAACGCATTTAGCATAGTCTGGCTTGGCTTTACCTTCCATCAACCCGGGTATTTCCTTAAATTGCCGGCGCACTTCTTCTACTACTTTAAAAGCCGCCTCGCCGACAGCCTGCATGGCCTTGGAAGAGAAAAAGAACGGAACTACTCCGCCGATAAACATACCTGCCACTACGGTAGCATCCATGGCATTGATGACATTCAACTTTATCACCTGGCTGTAGGCGACAAACAACGCCAGGGCAGTCAAAGCTGCTGAACCAACGGCAAATCCCTTGCTGATAGCTGCCGTGGTATTTCCTACAGCATCAAGGGTTTCGCAGCGTTTTCTTACTTCCGGCCCCATGTGGGCCATTTCCGCGATTCCCGCTGCATTATCCGCAATTGGGCCATAGGCATCTACCGCTACCGTCATACCGGTAATGGAAAGCATCCCGATAGCCGAAAGAGCTATCCCAAAAATTCCGGCGAAATAATAGGAAATTATGGTCGCTAAAGCGATCACCACCAGGGGAATGACCGTGCTGTTCATCGCTGTGGCCATGCCTTCAATGATCACCGTAGCAGGACCGGTTTTAGCTTTATCCGCGATCCTTTCCACAATTTTCCCGCTGGTAAAATATTCCGCCACAAAACCAACGATCATCCCGGCTAACAGGCCGGAGAGTACTGCCCAAAAGAGATTCAAGTTGCCATACCAGATATGCGTGCAAACATAAGCTCCGATAATTAATAACACCGCGCTGACGATCATACCCATGCGCAGGGCTGTCTGCGGATCGGTTTTTTCGTCAGTCCTGACAAAAAAGACCCCGATAATAGTCGCCAGAATGCCAACCGAGGAAAGCAACATGGCTAACATTACTCCTTTAATTCCTACATTCGTAGCGCTGATAGCGATAACCAATGCTGAAACTATGGCTCCGATATAAGATTCAAAAAGATCGGCGCCCATTCCGGCGACATCGCCGACATTATCGCCGACATTGTCAGCGATCACCGCCGGATTGCGCGGATCATCCTCAGGAATATTTTTCTCTACTTTACCCACCAGGTCTGCTCCCACATCCGCTGCTTTGGTATAAATTCCGCCGCCGACACGGGCAAACAAGGCTACTGAACTGGCCCCCATGGAAAATCCGGCAATGAGCCGGGTCGCTTCAAATATTGCCTGGGATAAGCTAGGTTGGTGTTGCATACCATGCCAGATATAAACAAGGTAAACCAGGGAAAAGCCGAAAAGGCCTATGCCCACAACATTCATTCCCATTACCGCCCCACCGGGGAAAGCTACGCCAATAGCTTCATTATAGCTCTTGCTCGCGGCCTGGGCTGTACGGGAATTGGCTTTGGTGGCAATTCTCATTCCCAGATAGCCGGCACAAACAGAACAAAAAGCCCCAGTGACAAAAGCAAACGCGGTTTTTTTGGAAACAGCAAAAAACAGCAGGGTCGCCACGATTGCGACAAAAACCGCGATCGAACGATATTCCCTTCTTAAGAAAGCCATCGCCCCTTGCTGGATAGCTTCACTTATCTCCTGCATAGCCGGTGTGCCAGCGTCTTTCCTAAGCACCTTCCATGATAAATAAGCGGCAAATAAGATACCAATAAGCCCGGTCAAGACCGAAATAATTATTGCTGTTAAATCATTCCACATCATAAAGCTGCTTGCCTCCTTTTATTATTTTTATTGCTTCAGATAAAAATATAACTTAAAATAAAAATATAGTTTGTGCCTGGTTTTATTTCAATTGGGTATTAAACCGGTTCATAGTATTTTCAAAACTATGGCCCAGCAAAAAGACCAATGCTTCCACTGCCCGGTCGATGGTTTCTTTGACTGCCGCCATTTCCATTTTACTAAACTTGCCGAGCACAAAATCAGCATCTTTCTGATGCTCTGTCCCGATACCTATGCGCAAACGCTTGAAATCCGTGGTCCCTAGCTGTCCAGCTATAGATTCCAAGCCATGATGTCCTCCGGCAGAGCCCCGGGCACGAAAACGTAACATTCCCAGCGCCAGATTGAAATCATCTACTACTACCACCAGCTTCTCTGGTTGTATTTTATAATAATGCAACAGGGGAACGACGGCTTCGCCACTCCTGTTCATATATGTTTGCGGCTTTACCAGTATTACTTTATGATGGGAATAGCTACCTTTGCCCAGTAAGGCTTCAAACTTATGATCAGTAATTTTTACCGTTAACTGAGTAGCTAATTGGTCAAGCACCAGAAAACCAATATTGTGCCTGGTTTTCTGGTACTCTTTACCTGGATTGCCTAGACCGGCAATGATCCACATTATTAACCTCGTCCATCGGGTCCCGAGTCCCGGGTCCACGGGTCAAGGTTTAAAATTAATATTTCAAGACTCGAAGACTCACGCCTGCCCGCCAACGTTTGCTGGGCGGGACTCGCTGACTCGTGACTGTTTTTATTTTTTCTCTTCTTTTGTTTCCTTAGCTGGCGTTACGGCCGCTCCTTCTTCCGCTGCTTCTTCTTTCTTACCCTTCTTGATGACTTCCGGTTCAGCCGAAGCAACAGCTGCTTCTGGAACGCCTTCCACCGCGGCAGGCGTTGGCTCTTCCAATACCGTAGGAGGTACTATGCTGACCAGCATCCTGTCTGCCGGGGTGAGAATTTTGACAGTGTCTTCCGGCAGTTTCAAGTCACGCACATGGACTGACTCATTGATATTCAAGTTGGAAACATCAACCATGATATTTTCCGGGATCTGCGTGGGTAAACATTCAATCTCTATTTCGCGTTGCACATACTCCAGAATACCGCCTTCTTTAATACCCGGCGCAAGTCCAGTGACCATAACCGGCACATTAACAATGATCTTGTCTTTAAGCGAAATAGCCAGTAGATCGATATGCACGACATTGTGGGACACCGGATCCCGCTGGATCTCTTTGATAATAGCCGTCTTCCCTTCATTTTTATCACCGCTGAATTTGAGGGTCAAGACAACATTCGCTCCGGCTCCGCTATGAATCACCCGGTTAAAATCTTTAGCCGGTATACCCATGGAAATTGGAGTCTGCTTGGCTCCGTACAAAATCGCCGGGATGGTGCCGGCAATGCGCAGTCGCCTGGATACGCGTGTTCCCTTTTCTTTTCTTTCCTTTACTTCCAAAACTACTTCTTTCATTAGGCTTCTCCTCCTTTTTTATCATACGAAAATCTTTAGTATTATGCCGTATGGTTCTCCGCAGGGTCCGGTGTATAAACCACGACCCGGTTGCCTCCCGCTTGTTTTGCCTTAAGCAATGCTTTCTTGGTCATGCCGATAATTGCTTCCGAGGTGATGTATCCATCCATCCCGTTAAAATTACTAATCCCTACACTTACCGTTATCTCTACGTTCCCTCCGGCAGCCAGGGTTAATTTTTGTTTTTCGACCTCGCGGCGGATATGCTCAGCTACTTCCACTACCCGGACAACATTCTCTTTAATTCGTTGCGCTACATTATACGCCCCTTCTTCACGGGTTTCCGGCAAGATCAGGACGAATTCCTGGCCGCTAAAACGAGCCGCCACATCGGTCAGCCGGATGCTCTTCTTGATCAGGGCGGCGATATCGATAATGACCCGGTCTCCCTCTTCATGTCCGTAAACATCATTTATCTTGTTCATATTATCAATATCGATCAATACTAGCGACAGGTAATGGGAATATCGCCCAGCCCGATCCATTTCCTCATCCAGCCGGCGCTGGAAATAGCGATGATAATACAGTTGGGTCTGATCATCGGTCACTGCCTCAGTATAGAGCTTGGCTTTTTCCAAAGCAATCGCTGCCTGGCCCGCCAGGGTTTCCAGGATATCGATGTCCGCCTGGTTATAGATCGCTCCGGACTGTTTGCTGTCAAGGCAGATAATACCAGTCAGATTACCCCGGTAGAACAGCGGGATCACCACCTCGGCGCTGATCCGGTAAAGATCCCCGAAGATCTCCTTAAACTTATGCTTGGGAAGAACCTGCGCTATTTCTTCGGTGATAAGAATGCTCCGGTTCTCTTTCAACCATTTAATGATCCCTGCTTCCGGCCCGATAAAGAACTGGCTGGTCAATCCGGGTTCCAAGGCATAACCGGCCCGGATATAATATCCGCCATCTTCATTTTCGAGTAACAGGCTGGCCTTGAGCATGCCTATATTTTTGGCCAGCATCTGGATCAGGAAATAACACAATTCATTCAAATCCAGCTTGGTAATTAGCAGCTGGGTGGTTTCTTTGAGAGCCTTCTGATATTTATATTTATTACGGTAGACGATCATGTCAATGGCATGCTGCAATTTATCTTTCAAAGAAGTGAAGAACATTCCCGTAATGATGATAGCTATGGCGAAAAATCCGGCTATAGCTGGGTTGAAAACTGACCTGAAAAGACCCGTCAGCGCCATATAGCACAAGGCGATAACCACACTCGTGATGAACAGCAAAATGAGCTTATTAACGATAATATCGATTTCCACCAGCCGGTAACGCAGAGCCGTGATCACCACCAGGATGATCCCCAGGAAAATAAAAAGATATCCCGAAGGGTAAAAATCCATGCCCCACATACTGAAAAAATCAATAGCCGTTAGCGGGAGAATCCCCACCGTACAAAATAAGTAACGGATCTGGCTGTACTTTAATGGCGATGCTTTCCTGGATTCCCGGTAATGCGCATATAAAATATAATTAATGCGCAGGTAAAGAATTATATAGAAAACAGCAAAGACCCAATGCGGCATCCCGGCCACTGGGGTATATCCCCAATAATCTATCCGGTACTCCCGCAGAAACGAGGGGCTGAGCATGACAGTCACGGCAAAGATCAATCCGCCCAGATAAGGGATGACCAAAGCCTGGTTCTTGCTTTTTATATTGAGAAAGACCACCGTATAATGATAAAGCAATATAGGCACAAAGATAAAACCGACATACCCCAGCCGCAATAAAAACATCACTAGCTCTTTACCGACAAAATAATTGGCTAAGCTGGTACTGATCAGCCAGAGAGCGCTGGACAGGCAGGTGAGGCCCAATAAGATATTTATCCTGGACTGGATGTTCTTGAGAAAGACAAATAAGCCCAGAAAAAGCAAGCTGCTTCCGACTATCAGGTACGGTATGATATTAAAAGCCATGTGCTCTCCAAACCAGCGTACAGAAATCAGCGTTCAGCGTACAGGAAACAGAAGTCAGCGTTCAGCGTACAGTCAACAGGGAAACAGTAATAAAAGCGATAATTTAAATATTTTTATACTGACATCCTGACCGCTGTCATCTGACCGCTGTCACCTGATTATATGAAAAGCGAACTTAATGATTCTTCTTCATGAATACGCCTGATTGAATCAGCTAATAATTTAGCCACTGAAAGTACTTTAATCTTCCCGCTGGCAGATTCTAACAAGGGGATGGTATTGGTCACCACCACTTCTTTGAGTACGGAACTCTTGATCCGCTCCAGCGCCGGACCGCTTAACACCGGATGAGTACAGGCAGCATAAATATCCAAGGCCCCGTGTTTTTTCAAGACTTCCGCGGCTTTCACCAGGGTACCGGCAGTATCAATAATATCATCCAGGATGACCACATTCTTTCCTTTTACATCGCCCACGACATAATTCATCTCGGCCTTGCCGGGTTCCGGCCTTCTTTTATCGATGAATCCCAGAGCAGATTCCCGCTGTAACCGTTTTGCAAAAGCCCTGGCTCTTTCCACTCCCCCGGCATCTGGGGAGATAGTCACCAGGTTCTGGATTTTTTTATGATTGAAATATTCAACTAATACCGGAGCCGCGAACAAGTGGTCCACCGGAATATCAAAATAGCCCTGCAACTGACCGGCATGGAGGTCCATGGCTAAGACGCGGTTAGTCCCGGCTTTCGTGATCAAATTAGCCACCAGCTTGGCAGTAATAGGCACCCTGGGCTCAACTTTACGGTCCTGCCGGGCATACCCGTAATAAGGCAACACCGCAGTGATCCGACGGGCACTGGCCCTTTTTAAAGCGTCGATAATTATCAACAGTTCCATCAAATTGTTATTGACCGGAGGACAGGTGGGCTGGATGACAAAAACATCTTCGCCGCGAACATTTTCCTTGATCTTGACATTTATTTCGCCATCATTAAAATTAGTGACTTCAGAAGCTATCGGCCTGATTTTCAGGTGTTTACTGATCTCTTCCACTAATTTTAAATTCGCATTGCCGGCACAAATTCTCAAACCATTAGACATAAATTACTCCCTCCGCAGAGTTTTAAAATAGGCCCTAGCTGCTGCCAGCTGTTGCTGATCATTAATGCCGGCTACTTCTTCGTTACTGGTACAGAGCAGAGCGCTGATACCTGCTCCTTCCTGCTGCAATAGTTCAACCGCATCGGTCAAATAATATTCCTTTTTCTTATTATTGGGCTTGATTTTCTTTAATATCCGGAACAAACTTGGCGCTTTAAAACAATAAATGCCGGTGTTTATCTCCTGGACTTTCTTTTCCTGCGCAGTAGCATCTTTATCCTCGACAATTTTTACTACTTGTCTTTTGGCGCGGATGATCCGGCCGTAGCCAGCCGGGTTGGCTATTTTCGTGGTCAGTATGCTAACTGCATTTCCTTGCCGTCTATGGAGCGCCATCCGCTTCTTCAGCGTCCCCGACTGGATCAACGGGACATCCGCACATAATACCAATACATTTCCCCGATAGCCGGACATGATCTTGGCTGCTTGCAATACTGCATGGCCTGAACCAAGCCGCCTGGCTTGAAACACGATAGAGACCCGTTGGTAGGCCGGATTCTGCCGGACATATCCGGCTACTGTTTCTCCGCTAAAACCCACTACTAATACTTGTTTGTCCAAGTGCAGGGATAAAGCGGTATCCAGGACATGGCCTACCAGTGGTTTGCCCCCCACTCTGTGCAATACTTTGGGTAATGTTGATTTCATTCTGGTGCCCTCACCGGCACCTAAAATAATACAGGCAAAACCTTTTGACATGGCGATATACTTTCAACCTAAATTTTAGACTTAACAGAGCAGAGAAAGTGCAACAGCACTTGAGCACGGTTGCACTTCTGCTATAATTTATTTCATATAACTTCTTCCCGCTATGTTGCGGGAGACTTCCGCCAAACAAGATTAGCGCCGTGTCCGCCGATCTCTTTGGCGGAGACCTTGCTTCTCGTCCTGGCTTCGAAGATCAACTCTGGGGCTAGGACTTCCCTGCCTACGGCAGGCAGGCGCCGTGTCCGCCGATCTCTTTGGCGGAGACCTTGCTTCTCGTCCTGGCTTCGAAGATCAACTCTGGGGCTAGGACTTCCGCCTTAAAACTTGGCGGACCTTGCTTCTCGTCCTGGCTTCGAAGATCAACTCTGGGGCTAGGACTTCCGCCTTAAAACTTGGCGGACCTTGCTTCTCGTCCTGGCTTCGAAGATCAACTCTGGGGCTAGGACTTCCGCCTTAAAACTTGGCGGACCTTGCTTCTCGTCCTGGCTTCGAAGATCAACTCTGGGGCTAGGACTTCCGCC
>CAZFDO010000019.1:6362-15758 GCA_964517965.1 uncultured Clostridia bacterium | reverse complement strand
GATTATCAGTCAGCTTGCCCTCATCTAACACCTGCAATAAAATATTATATACATAGGAATGCGCTTTTTCTATTTCATCCAGCAAAACCACGGAATATGGCCGGCGCCTCACTTGCTCCGTAAGCTGCCCGCCTTCTTCATAACCGACATAACCCGGAGGTGCCCCGATGAGCCGCGACACGGCAAACTTTTCCATGAATTCGCTCATATCCACCCGAATGACCGATTCTTCATTACCGAACATGAATTCCGCCAAGGCTCGCGCCAGCTCGGTCTTACCGACACCGGTAGGTCCAAGGAAAATAAAAGAACCGATCGGCCGCCTGGGATCTTTCAAACCGGTCCGCGAACGGCGCACTGCCTGGGCGATGACCTTCAGCGCTTCTTCCTGACCGATCACCCTTTGCCGCAGGTCCTGTTCCATATGTACCAGTTTGGACTGTTCCTTTTCCGTGATCTTCATGACCGGGATAGAGGTCATCTTGGAAACTATATAGGCGATATCCTGTTCCCCGACCACGGCATCTTTTTTGCTCCGTTTTTGTGACCAGTCTTTCTTAGTTTTGTCCAACCTGGTTTTTAATTCTTTCTCGCGATCGCGTAGTTTAGCCGCAGTTTCAAATTTTTGCACATCTGTAGCTTCTTTCTTTTCTTTCTCTAACTGTTCTATTTGTTCTTCAATAGATTTCATATCCGGCGGCAGCATGGTTGCCTGTAACCGCACCCGGGAGGCAGCCTCATCCATCAGATCGATGGCTTTATCCGGCTGGAAACGGTCAGGAATGTACCGGTCCGCCATTTCCGCCGCGGCAGCTACCGCTTCGTCAGTGATCTTGACATGATGGTGCGCCTCATACCGTTCCCGCAAACCCTTCAATATTTCTTTGGTTTCTTCGACGCTGGGAGGTTCCACCACAATGGGCTGGAAGCGGCGTTCCAAGGCAGCATCATGTTCAATATATTTGCGGTATTCGTCAAAGGTAGTGGCTCCGACACACTGCAACTCCCCGCGGGAGAGAGCCGGCTTCAAAATATTAGAGGCATCAATAGCCCCTTCTGCTGCTCCGGCCCCAACCACAGTATGCAGTTCATCGACAAATAAGATAATGGAATTTTTCGCCCGGCGTATTTCTTCCAGGATCGTTTTTAACCGCTGTTCAAATTCACCGCGGTACTTCGTACCAGCCAGCAGTCCAGCCAGGTCCAAGGTCAGCACTCTCTTGTTCAATAAGGCTTCCGGCACATTGTTATTAATAATTTGCTCAGCCAGCCCCTCTACTATTGCCGTCTTTCCAACCCCTGGCTCGCCGATCAAAGCCGGGTTATTCTTGGTCCGTCGGGACAGTATCTGAATGACCCGCTCTATTTCACCGCGCCGGCCGATCACCGGATCCAGCTTCCCCTCAGTCGCCATAGCCGTCAGATCACGGCAATACTGGTCCAGAGTGGGCGTGATTGACTTGCTCCGCATCTTAGGCTGCTGCGGGATTTCTTCATTTTCCACATTAGCGTGTTGCGTTTCCAGGTCGCTCAGGATATTAATTATCTCTTCACGCGCCCGGTCGAGTTGGATACCCATCACCGCCAGTACTTTAGCGGCAATGCCTTCCCCTTCCCGCAACAAACCCAGCAGTATATGTTCTGTCCCGATCCGGGAATGTCCCATAGACTGGGACTCTTCCACTGCCAGTTGCAATACTTTCTTGGCCCGCGGGGTGAACGGAACTTCACCAAGCAGCATGACTGTATCACCGGCCCCAACTATTTTTTCTATCTCTTTACGTATTTTGCTCAAGTCCAGTTCCAGGTTAGCCAGAACCAATGAGGCTACGCCCTCATTCAAGTCAATGAGGCCAAGAAGCAAGTGCTCAGTGCCTAAATAATCATGATTCAGGCGCTTTACTTCCTCCTGCGCAAGCTGGATAGCCCGCTGGGCTCTTTCCGTAAAGCGATTAAACATCAAAACCTCCAATAGTATAGCTCGTAGCTAGTAGCAACTTAGCTCGCAGGCAATGGTATTATTTCTTGCTTGACTATGAGCTATGAGCTATGAGCTAAATTGCTATCTCTTATATTTCGACACCTTCGGACAAAGTCAGTTTTTTAAACTCGGCGATCAGTTTCAGGGTAATCTTCCCGGGTCGGCCATTACTGACCAGCCGGCCATCGATCTTAACCACTGGAACCACTTCCGCCGCGGTGCCAGTCAGGAAGCATTCATCCGCCGTGAACAGGTCATAGCGGGTAAAAACTTCTTCCCGGCATTTGATCTTTTTCTTGGCCGCCAGCTCCATCACCACCTCCCGGGTAATGCCTTCCAACGCGCCCAAATAAGTCGGCGGTGTCTTCAGCACATTATCCTTGAGAATAAAAATATTATCCCCGGTACATTCAGCGACATAGCCGTCTTTGGTGAGCATAATGGCTTCCGGAGCATTCTGCAGGGTAGCTTCGATCTTCGCCAGGATGCTGTTCAAATAATTAAGCGACTTAATACGCGGGCTCACTGCCTCAGGGATGTTTTTCCTCGTAGAAGCAGTAATAATGGTCAAGCCATCCTTATAAAACTCTTCCGGATAAAGTTTGATCTTGTCGGTAATGCAAAAAATGGTTGGCTTGGGACATTTGCGCGGATCCAGCCCCAGATCCCCGACGCCACGGGTCACCACCAACCGGATATAAGCATCTGTTAATTTATTGGCCCGCAGGGTCTTGAGCACGATATCTTCCATCTGGTCAACAGAGATAGCGCAATCCAAACTAATGGCCTTGGCCGAATTAAAAAGCCGCTGTAAATGCTCTCTCAGGCGAAACACCCGGCCATGATAGGCCCGAATCCCTTCAAAAACTCCGTCACCATATAGTAAGCCATGATCAAACACGCTGACCTTGGCTTCTTCCTTTTCCACTAATTTTCCGTTCAAATAGATCTTTAAACCCATTTTATTCTCCTCCGTAATTTACCCTACTATTCTGCCGTCTTTCAATTTTATTATCCGGTCGGCTTTCCTGGCATACTCCTCATCATGAGTGACCATCACCAGGGTCTTGCCATTGATCTTATTGATCTTATGCAAAATATTAATTATTTCCAAGCTGGTCTTGTAATCCAGGTTCCCGGTCGGCTCATCTGCCAGGATCACTCCGGGGTCATTAAACAACGCCCGGGCAATAGCTACACGCTGCTGTTCGCCACCGGAAAGCTGGTTGGGGAAATGACCCATTCTTTCTGCTAAACCAACCTGGCTTAATATGGCCGACGCTTTATCCCGGTCTGTTTCCGGCAAGCGAAAATTATTCTGGCCGATAAATTGCGGCATCAAAACATTTTCCAAAACAGTGAACTCAGGCAAAAGATGATAAAATTGAAAAATGAAACCAATATTCTGATTCCGCAGATCAGCCATTTCCCGGTCAGTGAGGGCTTTAGTATTTACGCCTTCAAAGATCAATTCTCCGGCGCTGGGCTGATCCAATATACCCAGGATATGCAATAAGGTGCTCTTGCCGGCGCCGCTGGGGCCGATGATCGCGACAAATTCCCCGGGATGGAATTCCAGGTCTATCCCTTTTAAAACCCGCAATTCCTGGCCATTGTTATAATAAGTCTTACTCAGGTTTTTAACTGTAATGACCAGGGACTCTCCCCTAACCGGGCTCAGTCCTGTCTCTACGCCGATATCGTCAAAACTGAGTTGTTCATTACTCATACCTGATTGCCTCGACAGGGTTTAATCTTGATGCTTTATAAGACGGATAAATCGTAGCCAGGAAACTGATCAGCAAGGCGGCTATCGCAATAACGCTAAAATCTCCCAACTGCATTTTCACCGGCAAATGATCCAGGTAATATATATCCCCGGGTAATTTAATAAATTTATATTTATCCAGCAGTACGCAACCCAGCCAGCCGCCGGCAATTCCCAATACTAAGCCAAAAAATCCAATGACCAATCCTTCCCAAACAAATATTTTCATAATACTGGCCCGGGTAGACCCCAGGGCCCGCATTATTCCGATGCACCGGGTCTTCTGGATCGTGATCATCATCAAGGTCCCGACAATATTAAAACAGGCCACCAAGACGATCAAGGTCAAAATAACGAACATGGCTATCTTTTCCAGCTTCAGCGCGGAAAAGAGATTACGGTTTACCGACATCCAGCCGCGCACCCAATACGGGAATCCCAGGCTATCCTGCAATTCCTTCACCACTTGTTCGGCGGAAAAAAAGTCAGTGGTTCTTACTTCAATGCCCGTGACCTTATTCTTTAAACCGAAAATATTCTGGGCGCTCTCCAGGGGAATGAACGCCAAGTTAGCGTCATATTCATACATTCCTGAATCAAAGATCCCGACCACTTTATATTTTCTCATCAGCGGAATCACCCCTAAAGTAGAGGTTATGCCCTGAGAAGAGATCATAACTAATTCATCATTCAAGGTTACGCGCAAATTTTGGGCCAGCTCCGTACCCAGGACGATACCGTCTATAGGCACGGTTTTGCTCTTTTTAGCCGGTTTCACAGTTACCAGCTTATCCAGAGTACCGGCTTTCATATAACCAGAGAGATCTGCCACCTTTACCAGTTGTGACGGCAACACTCCTTTGACCGCCACGCCAGTCACCCCGTCAGGAGTTTTAAGAATAGCCTGGGCATATATAAAAGGGCTGGTCCCGACTACGCGTTTATTCTCTTCGATCTTCTGGATCAACTTATTATAATTGTCAAACCCGCGGCCAGACTGGGAAGTTACAACAATATGCGCGTTCACTCCTAAGATCTTACTGCGCAAATCGCTCTGGAACCCGTTCATAACTGAAAGCGTAATGATCAGGGCCATCACTCCGACCGCTACTCCGGCGATTGAAATAATACCGATGAGCGATAAGAACATCTGCTCTTTCCTGAATTTCAGGTAGCGCAAAGCTACGCCAAGCTCAAAAAACATGTCTGGTTACTTACTTTCCGGTCTCATCTGCGGGAACAATATCACATCCCGGATAGAGGCTGAATTGGTGATCACCATGATCAAACGGTCAATGCCTATACCCAGACCACCGCAGGGAGGCATGCCATATTCCAGGGCGCGGAGATAATCCTCGTCTAACATCTGCGCCTCTTCATCTCCGCGTTCCCGTTCTTTGAGCTGTTGTTCCATCCGTTTTCTCTGCTCCAAAGGATCGTTCAGCTCAGAATAAGCATTGGCCAGTTCCTGGGCTCCGATAAAAAGTTCAAAACGCTCTACGATATCAGGATTGCCTTTGGCATTTTTAGCCAAGGGGGACAATTCGACCGGATAATCACAGATAAAGGTCGGCTGGATCAGCTTCCCTTCTACTAACTCCTCAAATATGGTATTAATTATTTTATTTTTGGTATCCTGCTCCGCAAATGGCACGTTCAGGTCCCGGGCGATTTTCCTGGTTTCTGCCAGGGTCTTCCCGCTAGTAAAGTCAACTCCGGTATACTCCTTGACCGCTTCCAGCAAAGTCATCCGTTTCCAGTCGCCGGAGAAAACAATAGTATTCCCCTGATATTCAACTTCCAGCTTACCGGTACTTTCTTTCACGACCGTAGTGATCATTTCCCGGCACAGGTCCATGATCTGGTTGTAATCTGCATACGCCTGATACAATTCGATCATGGTAAACTCCGGATTATGCCGGGTGGAGATGCCCTCATTGCGGAAATTACGGTTTATTTCATAGACCCGCTCTAACCCGCCGACGATCAATCGTTTCAAATAGAGTTCCGGCGCAATACGCAGGTACAGGTCAATATCCAGGGCATTGTGATGCGTGACAAAAGGTTTGGCCGCGGCCCCGCCGGCGATAGACTGCATCATCGGAGTTTCCACTTCCAGGAAATCTTTGGCATCCAGGATCCCGCGCATAGTTTTGATCACTTTAGAACGAATACGGAAAATATCCGCCACCTCATCATTGGCGATCAAATCCACGTAGCGCTGACGATAACGGGTTTCTATATCTTTCAATCCATGCCATTTTTCAGGTAAAGGCCGCAAAGCTTTGGCCAGCAAAGTAACTTTCTGCACCATGATGGTCAATTCCCCGGTCCTGGTACAAAACACACTTCCTTCCACACCGATTATATCGCCCATATCCAGAGTCTTAAAAAGCGCGTATTCCGACTCGCCTATTTTATCCTGGCGGACATAGACCTGGATCCGGCCATGCGCATCCTTGAGAGTGGCAAAACAAGCCTTGCCCATCAGCCGCATGGTCATAATACGGCCAGCCAGCACTATCACCGTCGGATCTTCGGCCTCCTGGGTCAGGTGGCTGAACTGCTTACGGATAGCGGCAGTGTTGAATGTGGACTCGAATTTATTAGGATACGGGTCCACCTGCTGGGCTTTCAGATCCTCCAGTTTTTTCCGTCTTTGCGCATATTGGTCGTTTAAGTCTTCCACGGATTCCTCATTTTCCAGTTGATAATATAATTACAGTATTATAGAGCATAAACTCGACGAATGTCAAGAGCAAATAAGAAAATCAGGTTATCAGGATACCAGGTTGTGGTTATCAGGCAATCAGAGTATCAGGCAAAAACCTGATCTATTGATCACCGGCTATGCTTTTTTATTTAGTTGTATTGAATTTTATGCGGATGAGCTGCGGGTCAGCGGTATTGCCGGATCCTAAAGTATTGGCTACAGGAGGATCCCAGAGGCTTTCGGGTTCAATTCTACTGCGGGGATCTCCGCCCAGTTTATTCACTTCCTGTATAAAAGATGATAATTGCTGCTGCTGAACATGATAAAACAAGTCCTGGTCATCTCCAAACCAGGCTACTCTCCTGGCCCGGTAACTTTCAGCCAAAGCCTGCAATCGCTGCCTGGTTCTTTCCATATCTTCCACTTCCATTTCAATTACATAAGACGATGGACCGCGCGTATCCTTATCCAACAGCTGGCCTTTTTGCCGGGAAACCGAAGTTAAACCAACGGCTTCCTGCGGCGCCCTGGCATAGCCAGATTCATCCTCTTTCCCGGCAACTTCTTCATTATACCGCATAGCATCAACCGCCGGGGCCGGCCTGGTTTCTGCTTTGGACACGACTTTCTTTTCCAAACTCTGGGCCGGTTTTTCCGGCAAGAAAGGAGTTAGCAGAGGAATATTACCGCCGGAGACAACCTTTTCCTGAACTCCGCTTTTAGCCTGCTCGGCGATCCTGGTGGAATATTTATTCACCGTGACCGCTAAAAACAGGATAGCCATGGTAGCTACAGCCACTCCCGTAAATCGGGACCAAACGGGTATTTTCCAAAAGGGTTTTTTCTCTATGCGTTCAGCTACGCCTTTCCAGAGATTATCCGGGGGCTCTATTTCCTTCAAACTGGTTACCAGCTTGATGGTCTGCCGCAAATCTTCCAGTTCCTGGCGGCACTCGACGCAGCCAGACAGATGAGACTCCACTGCTTTTTTCTCTTCCTCAGAGCACATCTGATCCAGATAGACAGGTAATAATTCCCGGATATGTTTTTTTGTATCCATCTTACATCACTTCCTTTTCCGCCTGAGGCGGATCCGCCAATATTTTAGGCGGGAACTTACAATCATTGTTACTAGATACTACCTTTAAGTATATCTTTTAATTCCAACCGGGCCCGGGAAAGTCGGCTCTTCACCGTCCCCAGATTACAGCCCAGATTGGCAGCTATTTCTTCATAGGAACAACCCTCTATATCGCGGAGGATGACCACTTCCCGATGCTCTTCACTTAATGAATTGATCGCCTTTTGGACCCGCTCCTGGATCTCCATAGTCTCTACTTCCGCCAGCGGTGTCGGACACCCTTTATCCTCAAACTGCCTGGTCATCTCATCATCTTCGGTTTCAAAGGTTTCATCCAGGGAAACAAGATTAGGGCGGCCTTTCCAGCTGCGCAGTTTGTTCTTGCAGGTATTGCTGGCAATGCAATAAAGCCATGTTGAAAAGCTGGCTTCCCGCCTAAAGTTTTTAATCCCGTTGTAGACTCGCACAAATGTCTCCTGGGTGAGATCTTTGGCTTCTTCGTAATTATCTACAAAACGGAAACACAGGTTAAAGACCTTTTTCTGGTACTTGGCAAACAGCTGGGAAAAAGCTTGCTGGTCTCCCTGCTGGGTCCGTTCGACTAATTGAACATCATCTAAATCTACCAAGACTCTCCCCTTATTGAGACACTTTTTAGCTTTAAAAGTTCCATCTCTATTTATTGACTTGTTTATCCAAAAACGCTTCTATGAACGGATCTATTTCCCCATCCATCACTGCCTGCACGTTACCGATCTCTAACCCGGTACGATGATCTTTTACCAAGGTATACGGGCAAAATACATATGACCTGATCTGGCTCCCCCAGCCAATGGCGCCTTTATCATCATAGTGCTTTTCCGCCTGTTTCCGTCGCTTATCCTGTTCCAGCTCATAGAGCCTGGCGCGGAGCAGTTTCATGGCGGTAGCCCGGTTTTTTATCTGCGAACGCTCTTTTTGGCTTTGCGCTACTAAATTAGTAGGAAGATGCGTTATCCTGACAGCTGACTCAGTCTTGTTGACATGTTGCCCGCCATGCCCGCCGGCACGGTATGTATCAATGCGCAAGTCACTTTCATTAATATCAATGCTGATCTCATCGGATATTTCCGGAATAACGTCACAAGAGGCAAACGTGGTATGTCTCCGCTTATTAGCATCAAACGGGCTGATACGCACCAACCGATGCACTCCTATTTCCGATTTCAAATAACCGTACGCATAAGCACCGGTGACCATAAAGGTGACACTCTTAATACCGGCTTCCTCTCCGGCCAGAATATCGGTAATCTCTACCTGGAAACCTTTTCCATCGGCCCAGCGGTTGTACAACCGCAGCAGCATTTCTACCCAATCGCAGGCTTCGGTCCCGCCGGCGCCGGAATGCAAGGTGACAATAGCATTATTTCGGTCAAATTGCCCGCTCAGTTTGGCCCGGAAAATGAGCGTGTTTAATTTTTTCTGCAGTCCGGCCAGGACCGCCTGCAGCTCTTGCTGCAGATTCTCATCTTTTTCCTGGACTGCCATATCCAGCAGTCCGCGGGTATCCTGCAATTCACTCTCCAACTGCAGGAAAAGAGTGACATTTTCTTTGAGATTGTTCAGCCGCTGCATCAGTTTCTGCGCTTCCTGCTGGTTATCCCAAAAACCCGCGGCTCCGGCCTTACTCTCGATCTCTATTATTTCCTTTTGGGCAGATCCTATTTCAAAGAAACCCCCGGAGTTTTTCCAGGTCAGCGGCAACTTTATGCAACAGGTCAACTATCTGATTATTAGGCAACAGCTTTCCTCCTGATCAATCCTCCGATAATCCCCAGAGCTAACAGGATTACGCAGGTTTTGGCAAACACATC
>CAZFDO010000019.1:0-6352 GCA_964517965.1 uncultured Clostridia bacterium | reverse complement strand
ACATCCCCATATTTAGTATAAAAAGTCAACCGGTTTTCCGGAGTAATCATTTGTATCGCTATCTGCGGCTGGAAAAGCAGCGTTTGGCTATAAATAGAACCATGTGGATCGATATATCCCGAGATGCCGCTGGCCGTGCTCCTGATCACCCAGCGCCTGTTTTCAATAGCCCGGAAGACATTCATATAGAAGTGCTGGTAAGGAGCAGCGGTGTCCAGGTACCAGGAATCAATGCTGATATTGACTAGAACTTCAGCGCCGTTCTTAGCCAGCTGGCGGACCAGATCCGGGAAGATATCTTCATAGCAAATATTGACGCCATAATAGCTGTGCGGACTTTTCAGTATATTCAGGCTATGACCCGGCGTAAAATCCCCGAGTTCTTTCACTATGGGAATAATTTTTTACAGATATTTCCGGTAGGGGAAAGTTTCGCCAAAAGGCACCAGGTGCACCTTATTGTATTGCCCGATTATTTCACCGTCTGTATTCAGGCAAAAACAGGAAGTATAGTATCTATGGTGGGCGCGGTCCAAAGAACCGATCAGGATATTGGCCTTTGAACTTTTAGCCATCTGCTGGGTGCTGCGCAGCAATTCCGCATCTTCCCGCAACAATCCTGGCACTGCTGTTTCCGGAAAAACGATCACTTCTATAATGTCATTCCTGAGCCGGTCCACCAGCGACTGGTATTTACGCATGGTATTAATTTTTTCAGCCGGGGTCCATTTGAGATCCGGCGGAATATTGGCCTGAATAATTGCGGTTTTGATCGGTTTAAGATCACTGACTTTGGTATCAAAAGCCAGCTTCACTATACCATAGCCAAAGGTTATAGCTAACAGCAATATAAATATCTCCAGGCTGCGCCAGCTCTGCCGGCGATTATGCAGCTCTAAATTGAAGCCGATAAGCTTGGCGGCCAGGGCATTAACCAAAACAATTATAAAACTAACTCCATAGACTCCGGTAAAAGAAGCCACCTGAGCCACTATCAGATTGTTCCATTGGCTGTACCCCAGTAAATTCCAGGGGAAACCAGTCAACAGGTATGTGCGTAAGTATTCTAAAGCCACCCATAAACAGGCGATCAGAAAAATATTTAAAGAGTACAGAAAACGGTTGAAAAAGCTGACGATACCGCAAAACAAGCCAAAATATAAAGCCAGATAAGCCATCAACAGCGCGCCGATGCCCAAACTCAATAACCAGGAGAGACCGCCGTATATACGCAAAGTGCCCACGATCCAATACATGGTGCCGGCATAAAAAATAAACCCGACGAGGAAGCCATTCAAGAATGATTTGGCAAACTTTTCGCCTTCGATACTGATTAATAGAGGGATGAGACAGACCCAGGCCAGGAAAGAGATACTAAACTTAGGAAAAGCCAGGATCATTAATACAGCTGAAGCCAAAAGCATGATGATATTTTTGATTAATAGTTTAAGTCTGCTATTCATTTAAATGCCCTAAGTGTCCTGTCCGCAACACTTTTTATATTTTTTACCGCTGCCGCATGGGCAGGGATCATTACGCCCGATCTTATCCAGTTTCTGCGGCTGGGGTTGCGGCGTTGCTAAAGGCGTTTTTTCGCTAATAACTTTGCCTTGTACCGGCCGGGGTTGCGGCCGCAGCTGTGGTTGGGCTACCATTTTAACTTTGAAAAGATAACCGCCCACTTCTTCCTTGATCCTCATGATCATGCTACTAAAAAGACGGAAAGCTTCATGCTGATATTCCACCAAGGGGTCTTTCTGCCCATAGGCCCGCAAGCCGATGCCTTTGCGTAATTGGTCAATATCATACAAATGTTCCTTCCAGCAATTATCCACTACCTGCAATACGACCCGGTGCTCCAGAAAACGCATCATTTCGGCGCCAACTGAAGCTTCTTTCTCGTCATACGCTCTCTGCACTTCTGCACACGCCATATCCTTGAAAGATGCGTGGTTCAGTCGTAATAGTTCTTCCTGGCTAAGTATAAACTCCCAACCATAACTTTGCTGGAACCAGGCAAAAAAGGCAGCGATCTCCCACTTTTCCGGATAAACACCTTCCGGGCAGTACATCCCGACCTTTTCCTCTACTACTTCATTGACCATCTCCAGCACATGCTCTTTCAGGTTTTCCCCGGCCAGAACCATCTGCCGCTGTTCGTAGATCACTTCCCGCTGTTTATTCATGATATTGTCATAATCCAACAGCTGCTTGCGGATATCAAAATTCATGGCCTCCACTTTACGCTGGGCCGATTCAATAGCCCGGGAAATGAGCGGGTGCTGTATATCCTCGCCTTCCTGCATGCCCAGCTTATCCATCACAAAACTGATGCGGTCTGAACCAAACAACCTCATCAGTTCATCTTCCAAAGACAAGTAGAACCGGCTGGCACCAGGGTCCCCCTGACGGCCGCTCCGGCCGCGCAGCTGGTTGTCGATACGCCTGGATTCATGGCGCTCAGTGCCCAGCACATAACAGCCTCCGGCGGCGACCACTGCTTCATGTTCTACATCGGTCTCTCTCTTTATCTCTCCCACCAGTTTGCGGTACTGGTCCCGCGCAGTCAATACTTTAGGATCAGTAGTCGGCGTATATTCGCTGGCCAGGGCGATCAGCTCAGGATCCATGCCCCAGGTTTTCATCTTCTCTTTAGCTATGTAGGCCGGATTCCCGCCCAGGATAATATCTGTCCCGCGGCCAGCCATATTAGTAGCAATGGTCACCCCGCTCTTGCGGCCAGCCTGGGCAATTATATAGGCTTCCTGCTCATGATACTTGGCATTCAACAAATTATGCTGGAGTCCCTGCTTACGCAAAAGAGCGCTGATCTTTTCGCTTTTTTCTATGGAGCGGGTACCGACCAGTACCGGCTGTCCTTTTTTATGACATTCAGCGATATCATTGACAATAGCGTTATACTTGTCTTTTTCCGTCTTAAAGATCACATCCGGATGGTCCAGGCGGATCATCTTCTGGTTAGTCGGCACTTCCATGACATCTAATTTATAAATATGGAAAAATTCTTCTCTCTCCGTCGCCGCCGTACCGGTCATACCCGCCAGCTTATTATATAATTTAAAGAAATTCTGGAAGGTGATCGTGGCCAAGGTCTGGTTTTCTTCAGCGATCCGCACATTCTCCTTAGCTTCCACCGCCTGGTGTAAACCTTCGCTCCAGCGGCGTCCCGGCATTAACCGCCCGGTAAACTCATCAACAATGAGGACTTCCCCGTCCTTAACCACATAATCAACATCTTTTTTGAACAAGTCATGAGCCCGGCCAGCCTGGATAATATGATGCACCCATTCACTTTGCATATCATCGTAAAGATTAGGCACTCCCAGCAAGCGCTCGCACTTGGACACTCCTTCTTCCGTCAGGGTCCATAAATTATTCTTCTCGTCAACTATGGCATCAAAACCTTTTTGCAGGTTGATCTCTTTATATTTAGCAGCTATTTCTTCTTTTTCCGTTACCCAGCGCCGTTTTAAATGGGGGATAATGCGGTTGATCACATAATATTTCTCCGTGGATTCTTCGGCCGGACCGGAAATGATCAGCGGCGTGCGCGCTTCGTCCACCAGGATACTGTCCACTTCGTCCACTACGGCAAAATTCAGCTCGCGCATGACACAATCTTCTTTAGCAATAGCCATGTTATCCCGCAGGTAATCAAAGCCTATTTCGTTATTAGTAACATAGGTGATATCACAACGGTAAGCTGCCTGCCGGTCGGCATTCTCCATATCATGCTGGATCACTCCCACGCTTAAGCCCAGGAATTTATAGACCGGGGCCATCCATTCACTATCCCGTTTGGCCAAATAATCATTAACCGTGACCAGGTGCACCCCTTTACCGGTTATACTGTTCAAATACACCGGCAGTGTGGCAACCAGGGTTTTGCCTTCACCAGTCCTCATTTCCGCTATCTTGCCCTGATGCAGGACGATGCCGCCCATCAACTGAACATCAAAATGACGCATCTGCAAAGTTCTTTTGCCGGCTTCCCTGGCTACGGCGAAAGCCTCCGGCAGGAGTTCATCCAAAGTTTCGCCGTCAGCGTAACGCTGCCGGAACTCGTCAGTCTTGGCCCGCAAGTCAGCGTCACTTAAAGAAGATATCTCTTTTTCGAGGCCATTGATCTGCTCTACCAAAGGGATCATTTTCTTCAGGTCACGTTCATTTTTAGTACCGATAATTTTCTGGAATATCCAACCTAACACAGCTTGATCCTCTCTAGACCAAAACGCAAAAATAGCAAATTGATTTTATTAGTATATCATACTTACACCAAAAAAGCAAACCCCGTGAGAGTATCCAGGACACTCCAACGGGGTTAGGTAAATTTTATTTTGTCCTATTGCACTACGGCGATCTTTTCCTGTAAATCTATCCCGGCGCCTTTTACCTTGAGCCGGTACATCCCCGGAGCTACGGCCTTGCCGGCCTGGTCTTTGCCATCCCAGCTAACCATCTCCTGGGCTTTCTCTTTGGCCATAATTGCCTTTTCCCAGACTAATTGGCCGGTCAGGGAGCTGACCGCTATCTCCACCTGGCCATCTTTGACCGGACACATCATCAGATATAGCTTTTCATCTCTGGCCGGTTCAATGAATCCTTTGGTGCCTCCCAGGACGGTAATGCCTTCCTGCTCGCTCAATACCAGTCCATTGATCTTGAAAGAGATGATAAAAATATCAGCATAGCCGTTATTTTTATTATCAGCAAAGGTGCCTTCAGTATAACCAGCTACATATACATGGCCGGCTTTATCCGAAGCGATCCCGCCGCAAAATTCATTTTTGTCCGTCCCCAGCTCAGTTATCCAGGGCTTATTTCCACAGGCATAATACTTAACCAGAAAAACATCGGCCAATCCGCTATTTTTGCTTTGGCCTAAATTACCCGTAGTATCTCCGGCGATACAGATCGCCCCGGTACCATCAATGGTTAGCCCCAAACTGGAATCTGAAGCCCGCGAGCCTATTTGCCGGCTCCATATTTTTTTACCATTGATATCAAACCTGGTCAGGAAAATATCGCCCAGTCCCTTATTAGTACCGCTTTTTATCTGGCCTTTTGTTTCGCCAGTCACATATATGTCGCCGCGATCATCTCCGGCTACTCCGCCGCTAAAGTCGTTGTCCGCTGTCCCTATCTGCCTGATCCAGAGCCGGTCACCGTAAGGATTATACTTAGCCAGGAAGATATCATAACCGCCCAGGAAACGCTTGGCTTCAATGGCCCCGCAGGTATCACCGGTGATATACACATTTCCGGAAGCATCAATAAAAATATCTTTGGCATGTTCAGCAAAAGCCGTACCCAGCTGGGTACCCCATAAACGGTCTCCGTTAGCATCAAATTTCATGATAAAAACATCCGCCTCCCCGAAATTACGGGTGCCGGACAGTTTGCCATAAGTATCTCCAAGCATATATACATTGCCGTCATTATCGCACGCTACCCCTAAACCATAATCTGATTCAGAAGAGCCGAATTGTCTTATCCATAGTGTTTTGCCGGATGGTTCAAGTTTCATGAGGAAAATATCAGCCCCGCCGGCATTGGGCTTCCCGTCAAAACTGCCATAGGTATGGCCGGTGACAAAGATATTACCCTGACTATCACAGGCAATACTGTCTCCATGTTCAGATTCAGTCGTACCCAGCTGACGGATCCATAACTCCTCGCCAGCGGCACTGTATTTGGCAACCAGCATATCCGCCCCGCCGGCATGGCGGTTATCTCCCAGAGTCCCCTCGGTATATCCGGTAATACAAATATTACCCTCTGGATCGCAGGTCATACTTTTACAATAATCAGGCCCGTTACTGCCAAATTCCTTGATCCATTGTACGTTTAGATCCTCTGTCAAAGCCATTTGGGACAGCCCAAATGACATTAAAAGAAGAAAAAACGCAGTTTTTATAGTTTTACTGATCATTATCCCCGCCTGTCTGCGTTCTAGTGTCCTGCTACCAATATATCTTTATATTTGAAGGAATGGCTTTGAGGCGAATACAAGGAGCGACGACGCCGGCGTATCTTCAGATACGTCCAGGAGGAGAGACGCAGTAGTCGGCCAAAGACAACCTTCCCTGCGGGCGGGGCTCTTTTTCCCTGCTTCAGTGTTGCTTGTCGCTTACGTGTCTAAAGACACGCGGCGCTCCTCGCGCCTGGAATCAGGCAAAAATATCTCCCGCAAATTTAAAGCTATATTGGTAGCATGACACTTTATTGATATATAAGAATATAGCACATTTCTCGTCAAAAAGCAACCAAAAAAAGGCCTGCCCCGATAAAATCGGGGCAGGGAATTCGTTAAAAATTCAAATCCGTTTAC
>CAZFDO010000018.1:8056-16210 GCA_964517965.1 uncultured Clostridia bacterium | reverse complement strand
AGCGCCAATTACTTCCCTGGATCTTTTAATCGCCCCGGGGCCTTCCCAGACAGTTACCAAACAAGGATTACTGGACATAAAATTAACTAGCGGCTCATAAAACTCCTGGCCTTTATGCTCACCGTAGAAATCTTCGGCACTATGCCTGGACAGCTGCAACAGCTTACAGGCGACCAGCTGCAACCCCTGTTCTTCCAAGGCAAAGATCATTTTACCGCTGATCCTTTTACTCATTGAATCAGGTTTGACGATGATCAGGGTTCTCTCGGTCATTAGCTATATACGCTCCGTCCTTTAGAATCTATGCCTACGATTACCGGGAAATCCTCTACTTCCAGTTCATATATGGCTTCACAACCAAGATCTTTATAAGCGATCAAGGTGTTTCTTTTTACTTTTTCTGCTAATAATGCTCCGCAACCGCCCGGGCTGATAAAGTAGATTGCCTTATACTCTTTAATAGCTTTTCTGACTGACTCGCCTATCCTGCCCTTACCGATTATCGCTTTTAGTCCCTTCCTCAACAACAACGGGGTAAAAGCATCCATTCTGGATGAAGTAGTCGGTCCGCATGAGCCGATGACTTCTCCTGGTTTAGCCGGAGTAGGCCCGGTATGGTAAATAACCGCTCCGTTTATAGGCAGAGGTAATTTCTTCACCATACGCTGATGGGCTGCATCCCTGGCCGTATAAATACTTCCGGTTAAAAGAACTTCATCACCGGCTTTTAGGCTGCTAATAGTTTTCGCGTCTAACGGTAATTGTATTTTCTTAATCATTTTCATTTTTTATCTGTCACTTTGATTTTAGATTTTTTATATTTCAATTTTTCCTAATCTATGGCACCAGCAACCGATATTTATGGCTATAGGCAATCCGGCAATATGCGTAGGATATGTTTTTACGTTCACTTTCAAGGCTGTATTTTTTCCGCCCAGGCCAGCTGGTCCGATATTCAGTTTATTAACGGCCAGGAGCAGACTATGCTCCAGAGTAAATATGGCTTTATCTTTCTTTACCGGCAGGTCTATTCCGAACAAAGCTTCCTTGGCCAGCAAAGCGGCTTTATCCAAGGTACCGCCGATCCCTATCCCGATGATGACCGGCGGACAGGGATTAGCTCCGGCCTTTTTCACTGCTTCTACTACAAATTCCGTGATACCGGCTGCTCCCTCTCCTGGCTTAAGCATTTTCACCTGGCCCATATTCTCACTGCCAAAACCTTTAGGGATAACGGTTATTTTTAAATTTTTCCCGGCAACTAATTTTGTATATATAACTGCCGGGGTGTTATTCCCTGTATTTTTTCGGCTCAATGGCTCCACGATAGAGGCCCGGAGGTATCCTTCCCGGCAAGCATTACTTAGGCCTCTATTTATGGCCTGTTCCAGGGTGCCGCCGCTAATTACTACCTTTTGCCCTAACTCTACAAAGACTACCGCCATACCGGTGTCCTGGCAGATCGGTCTTTTTTTAATTCCGGCAATCCGGCAATTTTCCAGGATCAGCTTTAGAACATTTTTGGCCCGGGTGTTGGATTCTGTCCTGATCACTTTTTGCAGTAGTGCTATTAATTCCTTATCAGCAGTTACGCACGATGCTATATACGCTGATCTTATTTTATCGGCTATGGTTTTAACTGGTATATCTTTCACTTTGTGCCTTCTTTTGCATTAAAACTTTGTGCCTTTGTGCCTATAAGCCTATCAATTTCCTAGCTTCTTTTTCCACCTGGGACCCTGGCTTTTTGATCCTGGCCACTTCTGTCCTGATCGCTTCTTCAGCGACAAACCTGGCGACTTTTGGAGCGATCCTCAGGTCATAAGCTTTAGGGATAAAATATTCAGGGGTCAGTTCCTTATTAGAGATCAAGTTGCTGATAGCCAGGCTGGCGGCTATTTTCATTTCATCATTTATTACCCGGGCCCGCACAGACAGCGTACCCCTGAAAATACCGGGAAAGGCCAGCACATTATTGATCTGGTTGGCAAAATCGCTTCGCCCGGTAGCAATATACTTGGCTCCGGCTTTTTTAGCTGCCGGCGGCAGGATTTCCGGGTCCGGGTTAGCCATGGCAAAAATGATCGGATCCGGGGCCATGGATTTGACCATTTCCGGGGTCAATGCCGCAGCCACTGATACACCCAGAAAAATATCCGCACCTTTGATCACGTCTTTTAATTCCCCTATTTCACGGTCGAGGTTGGTCACTTTTACTATTTCTTCCTTGCTGGGGTTCATGCCTTCGCCCCGGCCATAATAAATCGCTCCGTGACGGTCACAAAGGATAATATGCTTAAAACCATATTTTAATAAATATTTAGTTATAGCTATGCCGGCGGCACCAGCTCCGTTGATCACAATCCGGACATGGTCTATCTTCCGCTTATCCATTTTAAAGACATTGATCAGTCCGGCCAGCACTACCACGGCTGTCCCATGCTGGTCATCGTGAAAGATGGGAATATCAGTTTCCGCGATCAATCTTTTTTCCACTTCAAAACAACGCGGTGCAGAAATATCTTCCAGGTTTATTCCTCCGAAACTCGGGGCCAGGTATTTTACTGTTTTCACGATCTCATCCGTATCCTGGGTCGCCAGGCAGATCGGGAAAGCATCTACTCCGCCAAAAGTCTTGAACAGGATCGCTTTGCCTTCCATCACCGGCAAACCAGCTTCAGGACCGATATTGCCCAGTCCCAGAACGGCACTGCCATCGCTCACTATAGCGATCATATTATGCCGGGATGTATAATCATATACCAGTTCCTTCTTTACCGCTATCAGGCGGCAAGGCTCAGCCACTCCAGGGGTATACAACAGGCTGAGAGTATCTTTATTAACCGGACTCTTACTGACTACCGCTATTTTTCCCCGTAGTTTTTTATGCAGCTCGATAGCTGCTTTTTTATAATCTACCTTTTTGCTTTTCAATACGATACCTCTGCTTTTACTTTGTGCCTTGTTCCTAAAAACTTTGTGCCTTTGTGCCTACTCTTTTATTTTCTTAATGATCTCATCAGCCATCTGGCTGGTGCCGGCAGTACCGCCCAGATCATAGGTCACGGCTTTTTTCTCGCCGATCACTTTTATTACTGCCTTATAAAGCCTTTCACTACTTTCTTTTTCACCCAAATAATCCAGCATGAGCGCTCCGGACAGGATCAAGGCTGTGGGATTTACCTTATTTTGGCCTTTATATTTCGGCGCGCTGCCATGCACGGCTTCAAATAAAGCAATGTCCCGGCCAAAATTTGCACCAGGAGCTACACCCAGCCCCCCGACCAGGCCGGCACACAGGTCAGATAGTATATCGCCGTAAAGATTAGGCAATACCAGCACATCATAGAGCTCCGGCTTCTGTACCAATTGCATGCACATATTATCCACTAAGCGTTCTTCATATTCGATCTGGGGATACTTCTTGGCTATTTCCCGGGCGACTTCATAAAATAAACCATCGGTATATTTCATTATATTAGCCTTGGTGACTGCGGTAACTTTTCTCCGTTTATGCTTGATTGCATACGCAAAAGCAAATTCTATGATCTGGCTGGACCCTTCCCGGCTAATCGGTTTGATACTGATCGCTGATCCGGCCCTGATCTTTCCTTTAGCTTGTTTGATTATCTCATCTGCCTCCGGGGAACCTCCTGGATATTCTACCCCGGCATATAGATCCTCCGTGTTTTCCCGTACTACTACCAGGTCAATATCCTGATAACGCGATTTCACTCCTACGATCGAGCGGCAAGGACGAAGACAGGCATAAAGATCCAATTCTTTCCGTAACGCTACATTGACACTGCGGAATCCTGTGCCGATAGGCGTAGTCAACGGCCCTTTCAGGGCAACTTTATTTTTACGAATAGAGGTTAATACTGTTTCCGGCAGCGGCGTACCAAATTTCTCAATTACATCAGCGCCGGCTTCCTGTACGTCCCAGTTGATCTTTACGCCGGTAGCGGCGATCACCTTCTGGGTCGCGGCGCTGATCTCCTGGCCGATGCCATCGCCAGGGATTAAGGTCACATTGTATTCTTTGGTCACTATATTCTCCTTTTAAGAACTCCGCCTGAGGCGGACAGGGATTACACAGATTAGAACACTAGTCTTTTACGACCAACGACGAACCACGAACGGCTTTTGCTTTTACCGCCAACTGCGAACTGCTGACCGCGAACAGTTCATTAATATTACTTGTCTGGGTCTGCTCTTCTATCTTTAATATAAATGCTCTTACTGAAGGTCTTGGCATAGGCTCCCAGATCTGCTCCTATTTCGCTGATCTCTTCCGGACACGCCAGGCTTATTCTTTCGTTGGTCACCACGGCTATATAAATAGTCATAATAGGAAACTTATTAACATTACCTTTGCGGTCATGACTAATGATATAACTGCGGGCACGGTCTTCTTCGGAATAGAACTTTGGTATGCCCAGGTCAAAACGATTGATCACTTCCTGGCAAACATGATCAACAATATCCGGTCCGCAAATTATAATAAAGTCATCTCCGCCGATATGACCGGCGAAATCAGTCTCTTTGGCCAATTCTTTTATGGTCGTGGTGACAAGCTCTCCGGTAAACTTGATCACTTTGTCGCCGTGTTCAAAACCATACTTATCGTTGAAGGCTTTAAACTGGCGTAAATCTACATGGCATACCGCCATCATTTCATGGTTATCCAGCCTTTTTTGTATTTCCTGCTTGATCGATACGTTGCCAGGCATTTTAGTCAGCGGGTTGGCATCCAGTGAAGTCATCGTCCGCCGCAGGATCATTTTTACCCGGGCCAGTAATTCAATCGGCTCAAAAGGTTTTACTACATAATCATCCACGCCGGCATCTATACCTTTGACCTTATCGTGTACATCTCCCTTGGCGGTCAGCATGATAATGGGGATATGCCGGTAAAGGATATCGTTCTTCAGTATATGCGCGACCTCGTGACCATTCATCTCCGGCATCATATAATCAAGAACGATCATATCAGGCGGAGCCTGTTTTACCTGGGCGATGGCTTCTTTGCCGTTTAACGCTTCCTTGACTTCATAACCTTCACTTTCCAAGGTGAGCCTGAGTACATCCAGGATATCACGGTTATCATCTACCGTCAGAATAGTGCCTTTTATGCCCGCCATATTGCGCTCCTTAAACTTGGCTTCTCTACGTTCAGCCTGCATTTAATCTGTGTAATCCCTGTCCGCCTCTGGCGGATCTTTTCAAAATCTGTGTAATCAGAAACGAATAGAGTGAGTTTCTATTTTATTTTAAAGCAAATCCTTTATGCTTCTTGATATGTTCAACTAAGCCGCCATCTTCCAGCAGGGTCAGCATTACCTGCGGCAATGGTTTTATAGTTATATTCTTATTTTGCGTGATATTGACCACAACCCCTTGAGCCAGGTCGACAGACAATTCATCGCCTTCTTTGATCTGGTCAGTGTCGCATTCAATCAGGGGTAAACCAATATTAAAGGCATTACGGTAAAAAATACGGGCAAAACTTTTAGCCATGACGGCACTTATCTGGGCATATTTAATAGCCTGCGGCGCCTGTTCCCGGGATGACCCGCAGCCAAAATTCCGGCCAGCGACTATAAAATCGCCGTCTTGCCGCCGCTGAAAAAAGGCGGGGTCCAGGTCTTCCATAACATGAGTCGCCAGTTCATGCGGGTCCTGGATCTTGAATTTGTAGCGGCCGCTGATAATATAATCGGTATTAATATCATTTTCCTGCGAAAACTTTCTCGCTTTGCCTTTTAACAGCATTGTTCCTCCTGAACCTGCCTGCTTACTGATAATTATTATTTAAGGTATTTCCTGGGATCAGCGATCCTTCCTTCAATTACCGAAGCAGCTACCGTCGCCGGCGATCCCAGATAAATAAATGCATTGACGTTGCCCATCCGTCCCTTAAAATTACGGTTGGCGGTGGAGATCACATTTTCTCCGTCTGAAGGAACGCCATTATGAGTACCGACGCAAGGCCCGCAGCCGGGAGTGACCAGGGTTGCTCCGGCATCCAGCAATATATTTATATACCCCTTTTTCATGACTTCCTTGAGGATCCAATTACTGGCCGGGGCAATGATCAACCTGACCCCTTTTTTGATCTTCCTGCCCTTTAATACCTTACAGGCCTCGGCAAAATCCTCTAACCGGCCGTTAGTGCAGGTACCAATAAAACCCTGAGCTATAGGAGTGCCGGCAACATCAGACACAGGACAGACATTATCTACCGCGTGTGGCCTGGCTATTTGCGGCGTGAGCTTGCTGATATTGTATTCCAGAACCTTGGCGTACACTGCATCCGGGTCGCTCTGGATAAATTTAAATTTGCGGCTGGAATGCTTCTTGACCCAGGCCAAGGTTTTTTGATCACCGTTCATGATCCCGAATTTGGCGCCCATTTCTATCGCCATATTAGCGATGGTAAAACGGCTTTCTATACTTAAAGCGTCGATCGCCTGGCCAGTATATTCACAAGACATATAGGTCGCTCCGTCAGCGCCAACCTGTCCAATAAGATATAAGATCAAATCCTTGCTGTATACGCCCCGCGGTAATTTCCCCTGGCAAATGAACTTTATAGTTTCCGGCACTTTGAACCAGTTGTAACCGGTAGCGGCACAGGCGGCTACATCGGTTGAACCCATCCCAGTAGCGGCGATATTCAAGGCTCCATAAGTGCAGGTGTGGGAATCCGCGCCGACTACCAAGTCTCCCGGCACTACATATCCCCGTTCCGGGACGATCTGGTGGCAGACGCCTTGCCCGACATCGTAAAAATTTATTTTTTGTTCCAGGGAAAAATCGCGTATTTTTTTGTGGATGCGGCTGACCCCTTCATTAGGACTGGGAGATGAATGATCGATAATAACCGCCATCTTGTGCGGATTAAAAACCTTTTCCACCCCCATTTTCTTAAAACTATCGATAATAATGCCGGAAGTGCCATCCTGCCCTAAACAAAAATCGATCTTCGCCAGGACAATTTCATTGGCGCTCACTTTTTTGCCGGCATGCCGGGAAAATATTTTTTCGATAATAGTCTGTCCCAAAGTTATGCTCCTGAGTTAGAGATCAAGGAATTGAAATTGCAATTTTATAATTATATCATTTAGCGCGGTTATTTTCAATAGTTTTCTGTAGTTTTCTGTAAGGAATCATATTCCTTCCTGAACCGTTCTACATTGGGAGCCAGTGCTATAACCCGGGCATAGATGGCCCTGGCTTCCGGCCAACGGCCAAAGCGAGTATGGTAAAAAGCCAGCTCTCTCCACCGGAAAAGATTCAAGGGTTCAAGGTGGGCCGCCTTTTCCAGGTAATGCTGGGCCGCCCAGTAGAAGATCTCGTCATCGAGCAATTTTCCCTCAAGATAATAAGCCTGAGCTGATTTGGCCCTGATGTCGGCACTTATGGGATTGTATTTCACAGCGGTCTGATAATATTCAATAGCCTGCAAATAATTCCCGCCATTAAGAGTCTGCTCCCCTTTTTCTGCCTGGTTCCGGGCGTATAATGGACAGAGCAAAATAATACCGGCCAGCAACAATGCTCCCCACACCAATACCAGGCCCACAACCGGACGACGTATTTCCATGGTTTTCATCTTTCCCGCTTCTTCCTTGGCCAGGCTTATCCCGGTACAGATCATACCAATGAATAAAAGAGCTATGGCCGGGTCATGCAGGTTGAATTCAACCAGACTTTGAGCGACTATACCCGCTACCCCACCCATTAAAGCGGTTAGATAAAATTTGTTTTCTTTATAGATAAGTAAATGCAGCCGGTTAAAGAAGATCACTAAACCCCAAACAAAAGCGAACACTCCTAATATTCCCAGATCAGACCAAAGATTGAGCATTTCATTATGCACATAAGGCGCGGACCTCAGCTCCGGCATGCTTTTATACCTGGGGTAATAATATTTAAAGGTCTCCAGTCCAGTACCCAGGATAGGATAATCCCGCAGATACTTGACTGTTTCAGTATATAATTCCTTTTTCTCAAAGGTAAAAGGATCGTTTATCTCGCGGTTAAAAACTGTTTCTTTCAGGGGGGTGAGCAAAATAACCATTAAGGCCAGCAGTAAAACGGTGCTAAAAATATAAGAAAAAGCCCGCCGCTTATAAAATAAAACTATGA
>CAZFDO010000018.1:0-8046 GCA_964517965.1 uncultured Clostridia bacterium | reverse complement strand
CCGCCCTTAGAAGCAGTTAATACCAGCGCCACAGTGCCGGTAGCCAAAGACAGCCAGGTTATCCAGCGGAACCAGTTCCGGGCCGGGTTTGAAAGCAGGAAACTTAAAGCCAAAGTCATAGCTAAAGCGATAAAACCGGCAAAATGATTAGGATTTGGGAAAAGAACCTGGACCCGGCCATAGGCCGGAGCGCCCCATAAGCCAAAGTAATATTCATAAACTGCCAGGACAGAAAGCATTACGCTTACCAATATAGTAGTCTTGACAATAGTTGAGAATGCTTTTTCGCGATTTTCATAATTAAGGATGACTAAGCCAAATATGAAAAGCGCGGTCAGTTTTAAAAAAGCCTGCAGGCTTTCATATAAATGCGGCGCTCTCACCAATCCTATTAACGCTGCCGCTAATCCGGTCAGCAGAATTTTATTAAAAACCGTTAAACTGGTTTTTAGCGTACCGGCTACGATCATCTGCGTCAACCAGATAGCGAAAAAACACCAGATCAATACAATGAGCATGGTGTCGCCAAACTGATGTGGTATACTCGGAACAGCTACTGAACCAGCCAATATTACTGTTAACAGTACAGTTTTTAGATCAAGAAAACGGGACTTATCGATCATATTTATTTTCACCAAAGCTTTCATAAAGACGGCCTATTTCCTGGACCATTACCTCAATATTAAAGCTGCCGATAACCAGACTGGCAGCGTTATCAATGACCTTTTTGCTCTTTTCGGGATCTTCCAGACAGACGGTTATCTTTTCGGCAAATGACTCCAGATCATGGAAGTCAACAAGGAAACCGGTCAATCCATCTTTGATCACTTCTTTGGTCCCGTCAGCCGGCGTCGCGACTACCGGTATGTGTGAGACAAACGCTTCTAAAATTACCCGCGGCAAACCTTCCCATAATGAAGTCAGGACACATACATTCATGAGCTTTATCAGTGCCGGCACATCCTCACGCCAGCCCAATAACAGCACAGTATTTTCCAGAGATAATTTCTTGATCAGAGCTTCAATAGCCGGACGCAGGACCCCATCGCCGATCAAGATGAATTTTACCTGAGGCACTTTAATTTTGACCAATTGGGCAATACGGATAAAATCAAGAGGAGCTTTTTGCGGCTTAAAACAGGCGACCATGCCTACGACCGGTACATTCTCAGGCAAGCCGATCTTTTTGCGGGTGGCAGCGTTATCACTGGCTAGCGGCAGGTAGTCTGGCACTTTTATACCGCTATGTATAACAATATATTGTCTTGGCTGGCCAATCTTACAGTCCAGGGCTTTTTTCGTGTTCTCCGAAGAAACGAATACCATTTTAGCGGTAAGAGGTGCCGTTACTCGTTCCGCCAGGATAAAAAACCACCTGGTCCATGGTTTTTGAAAATCATTAAAACCAAAACCATGAAAGGTATGAATAATTATTTTAACCCCGGCTAATTTAGCCGCCCAGCGACCCAGGATCCCGGCTTTTGATGAATGGGTATGGACCAGGTCGAATTTTTCTTTTTTACAAAGCCGGTAGATAGCGAACATACTTATTAAGTCTTTCCACGGGTTCAACGGCCGTACTAAAGACGACACGAAGATAGCTTTTGCTCCTAAAGCGGAAACCGCTTTCTCCTCTAGCAGTCCGCCCCGCCCGGCGATCAGAAAGCAATCATATACCTGAGGATCAAGATGAGTCACGGTATAGAGAGTATTTTCCTGGGCCCCGCCCAGTTCCAATTGGGTAATGATGTGGGCTACCTTAATTTTTGGCACCTATTTACTCTTTTCCATTATATTTTTCAGATGATCAAATTGCAGCTTCAAGCCAGCGGCGAAATTAAACTTTGGGTCATACTCAATATTCTGCTGAGCCAAGCTGATATCCGCTAAAGTATCCTGCACATCTCCCCTGGCTTTATCTCTATATTCAATATTCAATTTACGATCCAGTAATCTTTCGATCATCAAGAGCACTTCATTGATCGTTATCCGGCTTCCCCCGCCGATATTCATGGCTAAACCAGGCTGTCCTTTCACTGCTGCTGCTAAATTAGCCTGGATTATATCAGCAATGAAAGTAAAATCACGGGTTTGGTTACCATCGCCAAATAATATTATCTTTTCGCCGTGTAAGGCGGCTGTAATAAATTTATGAAGGCCCATATCCGGGCGCTGCCGCGGGCCAAAAACAGTGAAATAGCGCAAGCTTACGACCGGTACCTGGTAGTTCTTCCAATATAGATAACAGAGGTTTTCCGCGGCCAGTTTAGTCACGCCATAAGGCGATATTGGACGCAGCATATTTCCTTCCAGCATAGGTAACGGACTATCCCCATAAACAGAACTGGAAGAAGCAAATACTATTTTCTGGAGAGGTGCGTCCTTAGCTGCTTCCAAAAGTTTCTGGGTAGCCGCGATATTGCAATGAAGATACTGGGAAAACTGGTCACCCCAGCTGGCTCTAACCCCGGCTTGGGCCGCTTGATGAAAAACATAATCTATATCCTTTAGGATCTTGCCCAGGGAAATAGTATTAAGATCTTCTTCCATAAAGGTAAACCGGGGGTCATTCCTGAAACCAGACAAATTAAGCTCTTTGCTGGCCCGGCTGTAGTAATCCGTAAAAGAATCAATTCCTATTACCGTACACTCAAGCTCCAGCAATTTTTCTACCAGATAAGAGCCAATAAATCCCGCACATCCCGTGACCAGGCATTTGCTTTTGTTTAGCATAAGTCCCCTTTTAGTTCAGCCGCTGTTTTACGGCCCCATTCCAGCGCATCTTCCATGGCTGAATATTCCCAGGCTCCATAACGGCCGATAGAATAAATACCTTGCTTGGCCAGGAATTCCCTGATCATCCGGACACTTCTACTGCGGTTAAGATCATAGATGCAATAGGCCGGAGATATCTTTAACACATTTAAGGTTGAGATCTGGGAATTGTTTTTTAATATACCGACTTGTTTTAATTTGGAAAGGCAATTATTTACGATCTGGTCAGTCTGCCTTTTGGTCAGGGCTGCCAGACTGCCGGCTTTGCCGGCTACTTCCAGGTACAATGAGCTGGTCCCGGCCGGATGGTTATCCCGGGAAAAATTACTGTTATATCCTACCCGGTAGAAAGGATAGCGCTTCTCCGGGAAATAAATCCAATGCTTATCCGAGCCTAAGGCTGGTTTCACGCCAATATTAATATTCAATATTTCATTAAAGCGCAGCTGGCTGGCTTCTTTTTTTACGGCAGCGGGCAGATCTGCGGTTATTTTCATTAAATCAACCAGGCTGATGGAGCTCACTAAACGCTCATATTTGACCTCCCGGCCGGAAGAAAAACGCACCAGCCGTTCACGCCAATAGATTTTAAGCGCCTTTTCCTGCAAGTTGATTCTTTTCAGAGTGCCAGCCAGAGCCTGGGGCAAAGCCTGTATACCATGATGTTTCGGATACCAGAAACTAGCATTATATCCTACCCTGCCGGTCTGGTCCAAAAGCGCTCCGGTAATCACCTCTGCCAGGCTGGGATCAGGCACATATCTGCCCAGCCATTCAGTACTTAATTTCCTGGCCGGGACAGTCCATAGTTTTTCATTGTAGCCAAACATAAAATGCCGGCCGATACCGGACCCGAAATGCTTGATCACCCAGGAATAAAAATCAGGTGCATCATTTTTATCAGGGTAGTCTTTTAGCCGTGCTTCGATAAAACCCAAAACGCATTCTTTTATCACCGCAGCTGGCAGGCCATATGTATTGGCCTGAAATGGATATCGGGAATAGGTCTGATGAGAGTAAATCCAGCTATTGCGGTTGATCCTGGAAAGATTATTTTTTAGCAGGGAAAGGATTAATGACCTTATTTTTGGCTGTCTCAAATGCAGCAAATGACCGGTATAATCGAATAAAAAACCATCCTGAACTACCGTACGGCAAAGGCCTCCGACGCTGGTTTCTTTCTCAAATACTTCATAGTCAAGAGCCTCAGGCAGATGTCGCGCACAACTTAAGCCGGACAGACCTGCCCCCAGGATAACTACTTTCTTATTCATGAGAATGAGGTTTCTCCATATCTACTTTGCTTATACTATAACCAATGCTGATTGAAAAAGCGGCCACCAGCATATAAATAGCCACGGCCCAGCGAAAATGTACTTTTACGATCATTAACGCGGCGGTGCTCAGGCACACTGAGACAAAATAGGTAATTAATACGACCTTGCGGCGGGGAAATCCCAGTCTTTCCAACCGCAAAGCAAAATGATCAAGACTACCATGAAATATATTCCGGCCTTGCTTAAAACGGAGGATCATCACCAGAAAGGTATCGTAAATGGGAATGCCTAAGATCAAGACAGGAGCATATAAAGCAATATTATTTACCTGGCTATAACTGGTACCAATGGACAGGACAGCCAGGACAAATCCCAATACCAGGCTGCCGGAATCACCCATGAATATTTTAGCCGGGGGGAAATTATAGCGCAGGAAACCCAGCGCCGCTCCGGCTATTGCCGCAGCAGTATAATTTACATAGGCCTGCTCGGTAGCAGGATTAATAAAAAGAAAAGCCAGCGCAGCTATGACGGCTACGCCGCTGCTTAGACCATCCATAATATCAATAATATTCATCGCGTTGGTCACTCCTACCACCCATAAAATGGTCAGGATCACCGCGATATAATCAGGAGTGATGAACTTTATGCGAATATTAAAGATGATCAGGAGGGTAGCGATCAACACTTCCAGGAATAGTTTAGTCTTGAATGATAATGGCCGTAAATCATCTACCAGGCCAAGGATCATGATCAAGGTAGCCCCGATCATAATAACGCTGATCTCTTGGAAAGGAAGCCCCAGGAGCAGCGATAAGGCTACAGCTAAAATAAAAGCGGCATAAATGGCCAAGCCGCCTAAATAGGCGACAGGTTCACGATGGGTTTTAATGGAGTTTGGCCGGTCCATAATATTCAGTTTGATGGCCAGTAACTTGACCAGGGGAGTAAAAATCAGAGACAGGACAAGAGCAATAATAAATATCAGGAAGTATTTCATATCTATCCTTATTTGCTTTGGGTTAAGGCAGCGATACGCGATTCAGCCACCACTACCCAGATACTATCAGGAAAATCCTTGATTATTTTTTGGTAGGTATCAAGCGCTTTTCTTAAATCCTTCAACTGCTCAGAGCATAAAGCTACATAATAATAGGCGTAATCCAGGAACTCGGCTTGCGGGAAATTGGCAATGAATTTTTCGTAGGCGACGATCGCTTCGCTGAACTTCAGTAATTTCTTATAACATTCGCCGACTTTATACATGGCTTTACCGGCAAAGGCGCTTTGACCATAAATATCCACTATTTTTTCGTACTCCTCTATGGCCCGCTCTGTCCGGTTCGTCTTGTACATATATATTTCAGCGATACTGAACTGAGCCTCTATGGCCAGCTTGATCTGTCCATAACGGGTAATAAGCTTCCTGAACATTTCCAGGCTATCATCATATTTTTTATCTTCATAGAATCGCTCCGCCAGCACATAAATGCGTAACGGTTCATAATTTTCCTCAGGATTATCTTCGATAAGATTGATCCTGGACTGGGCTATCTTTATCCAGCGGCTTTGCGGGAATTTATCCATTAATAATCTATACGACATCTTTGCTTTTTCGAAATCATATATATTAAAAAAATAAAGATTTCCGAGTTTTTGCTGGATCTCTTCCAGGTAAACAGAATCAGGAAATGCAGCAATAAAAGCGTTATAATCCTTTTCCAATTGGGAACTTATATTTTGATCGTCTAATTTTAATCCTAATTTAAATTCATTGATCAGGCACTTGGCCAGTAAAACATATTCTGATTTTTTATAGTAATCAATATAATTCTGGTAATCGTCAGTGCCGTTAAACGCAGCTATGTTTTTCCCGTCCACCGTTGGTTTTGTTTTGGCCTTAATGTGGTGTTCCACTGACTTAAGATAGGCCACATATTCTTCCAGTTTCTTGACCTTGGCCACTCGCCCAAAATGGAGATAACCAACAATGAACAATAAAACTATTATGACCCCGGCAAAGGCCAGCACCGCTGAACTGGTCAGCCAATCAAAAAGTGATGTGCTTTCCTGATTTTGATCCTCGCTCAATTCACCCATGATAATCTGGCTGAATAACAGCTCGTTTTTAGCTTGTCCGGCCCAGTTACTGCGCGGGCTCAAAATAAGAGAGCGTTTCAGGTCAGTCATGGCTTTAGCGTAGTTGCCCTCTTGCAAAGCCTGGGTACCGGACTGGAAATAGCGGACGCCTACATACTGGCGATACCGCCCGATCCCGAAGAAAAGGACATATATCGCCATTAAAGCGATTATAATTTTAGTCTGTGTATTCAGGTTTTTCTGCATAACTTCACCTGTGCCATTTGGCCAATTCTTTTTTAATTACGCCGAGAAACTCTTTTTCCGGGATCTTTTTAATAACCTTCCCTTGACGGAATAAAAGGCCTGCCTTTTTTCCTCCAGCCAAACCAAAATCAGCTTCCTTTGCTTCTCCCGGGCCATTAACAATACAGCCCATGATCGCAATTTTTAAAGGCAGTTTCCAATGTGCCGGGGGATGATTCCTGATCTCTTTGTATACCTGATCAGCCAAGCTGATAATATCTACCTGGGCCCGCGAACAGGTCGGACAAGATATTAGTTCCGGATAATAATTACGCAGATTCAAGCTCTGCAAAATAGCGTAACCCACGTGCACTTCTTCCTCTGGTTCACTACTCAGAGAAACCCTGATCGTGTCCCCTATTCCGTTGGCCAGCATGGTACCAATTCCCACGCTGGATTTTACAATGCCCACTTCCGCCACACCGGATTCAGTAATACCAAGATGCAAGGGATAGGCAAATTTCTGCGCCGCCAGCTGATAAGCCTTTATCGTGGTAGGCACGTCAGTGGCTTTTAAGGAAAGGACTATATTACGGAAATCAGCACGCTCAAAGATGCGGACATATTCAGCTAAGGCTTTCACCATAGCGGCGGCCTTATCTTCATAGCGATTCTGATGCAGCGATTTAAGAGAGCCGGAATTCACGCCTATACGTATTGGTATCTTCCTGGCCTTGGCCTTATCCAGAACTATTACCAGCTTGTCTTTGGCCATATTGCCAGGATTGATCCTGATCTTATCTACTCCCTGGTTTATCGCCTCTACCGCCAGTTGCCACTGGAAATGGATATCGGCAACTAAAGGGATGCTGATCTGTTTCTTGATCTTTGACAGGCATAGAGCGGCGGCCATATCCGGGACTCCTACCCTGATGATTTCACAGCCTATTTGTTCCAACCGCCTGATCTGGGCTACCGTAGCCTGAACATCTGTAGTGATAGTTTTAGCCATTGATTGTACGGCAATCGGATTTTTGCCGCCAATCTTCACCCCGCCAATATTCACTACTTTGGTTTTTTTACGCTCCATTTTTTCCCTGTCCGCTGAACGCTGAACGCTGCTAACTATCTTCACTTCGGTCCCGGTATCAGCAACCGGATAATATCCTTATATGTGGCAAATAAAAAAATGGTCAATAAAATGGCTAATCCTATAGTTTGGGCGATTTTTATTTTTTCTGCACTCACTGGCTTTCCCCTGATCGCCTCAATGACCAGGAAAAGAATATGACCGCCATCCAGTATCGGAATGGGGAAAAGATTAAAAACACCCAGATTAATGCTTAATACGGCGATAAAAGCAACCAGGCTGGCAAAACCGGCTTTGACTCCTACGCTGATCATCTGGGCGATACCTACGGGACCCGACACCTCGGGAGCAATCTTACCGCTCAACATCAACCAGATAGCTTTCAAGGTTATCACGGTCCAGGTATAGGTCTCGCTAAACCCTTTACCCAAAGCAGTTAGAGGATTATCCCGTTCCAGTTTTTGACTGGCCCGGATCCCTAATATCCCCACTTTTCTTTCTTTATCATATTCCGGCGCTACTCGAAAATGTAACGTTTCTTTATTCCGCAGAACTTCCAACGCCAGCTCTTTGCCGTAA
>CAZFDO010000017.1:3738-16336 GCA_964517965.1 uncultured Clostridia bacterium | reverse complement strand
GCTTTTGCCGTTGCCATTTAAAGTGACTTCTTGCGGATTATCCCCTAAAGGAGTGCATATTAGTTTTGGCGCAGAACCCAGAGCTTCGCTGGCATTCAACTGGACCTGCAATAAACCGGCCTTTACCGGTGAAGTTGGGGTAATAGTTATGGCAGCGCTGGGCGGCGTAAAGTCCCACAAGACCGATTGACCGGCAGAAATATCGCTTTCGTTGCCGATACTGTCTTTAGCTGTGACTACATAATAATAGGTATTATCAGCAGGGATATTATCAGTATAAGTAGTTTGAATATTATTTTCTCTTATCAGATAAGCAGAGTTAACGCCGGAGATCGATGCGGTAGAGCGGTAAATATTATAGGCTGTAGGAGTTTTACCAACTCCTATATTCCAGCTTAATTCTACTTCGCGGTCAGCATTTATCATTACTAATAAATTCTGGGGTATTCCGGGGACCACCCGGTCGCTCAGCACCGGTCCTATGCCAGTCACAGCGCTCTCGTTACCAGCCAAGTCAATAGCGCTTACCGCATAGTAGTATTCACCATCTGTAACAGGTAGATCAATAAATACCAGTGCATTTAAATCCGCTTCTATTTTAAGGTCAGGGTTAAACTCTGTCATAGTTTGGGTACTACGGTAGATGTTATACCCTTTAATAGGCTCGTCTCCCGGTGCCTGCCAATAAAGTCCCACTTTACCTTGGCCCTGGGAAACTCCTTGCAGTTGATTTGGAGGATTACTGGCTTTTGTATCAATTGCTATATCCTTATTAGCCGCTATCAGGTTACCGTTGTTCCCAAGAATATCGATAGCTGAATATTGGAAACAAGCCAGACCGTTAACGGTATTGGTAGAAATATCTAAGCTTGTTTTCCAAGTATCCCCGTCTTTTACCAGGGGCAAATTAATGGTGGCAGAATCAGCCAATACTAAATTCAACTCAGGTGTATTTTGGATCGGTTCATCCAGGGACAATGTAACATTAACCTGCCCTGCTGTAACCGGAGAATTAGGAGACAAGGAGATCTGGGCCACCGGCCCCAAAGTATCAATGGTGAAGGTATTGCCGGAAGTAATGATATTAGAGATATTCCCCAGGACATCAGTAGCTTCGAATTCAAAATAAGCTGCCCCATTACCGGAATCTTTGCTAATATTTAAGATACCGGACCAGGTCAGGTCATTACCGCTTAAGACTACATCTGTTTTTAGGCCAGCTGAATCAATCCACTTTAATACTGGAGTTGCTTGCGGCGATTCGTTAAGAGTAAGAGCAACTTGTACATCCCCGTCTTTATATGGCGATGTTCCAGACAATACAATATTTGTACTCGGCCCGGTATAATCGGGTATGGCCCAAGCTGTATTAGATACTATGCTTTCATTACCAAGAGTATCAACAGCCGTAACTGCATAATAATATTTAGTGTTGTTGCCATATAACTGATCAACATAACCTAAAAATGCAACATCAACAGCTATAGGTGAAAGCATTTTAAAATCTATATTTTCTTCTGTAGAGCGGTATACTTTATAAGATGCCGGGGCATCACCTTCAGGCACATCCCAGGTCAAGACTATCTTTCCGGATATCTGCGCACTGGCCTGCAGATTCTGTGGCGGCAGAACTGAACCATCATCAGCGATACCAAAAATGCAATTGGAAATATCGCTCTGATTGCCGGCATGGTCTATAGCTGTAGCTACATAATAATACATTCCTTGACTGCCAGGATTATCTACCACACTAAGCGCGGTAACATTAACCAGGACAGGAGTGGAATTTACTACTGAATAGATTGTTTCGGTAGAACGGTATATTTTGTAACTTGACACTTCCTCCTGGGCTGGCTTATCCCAGGCAAGTTGGATTTTATTAGCCGCTAAAGTGTTAGTAGTAAGATTACCTGGCGGATCAGAGGGGCCTCGGTCGACAACGATCGTAGGCACATAGGCGATTCCGCTTTCATTGCCTAAGAAATCCAAGGCTCTAACCGTATAACGATAATAACCATCTTTTGTAGGAACATCAATGATCTCAGTTGCTGTTGTCTGGACTACTTCAACATATCCAGTAGGGATTATATAATTGTCACGATAAATCTTATACAGGACTGCGTCTATTACGGCAGCCCATGATATCTTTATATTCGCCTGTGGTTCAGCTGTCAGCGTGAAACTAAAATAATCCGGTGGTTTTCTGTCGCTTACTGCGGTAAGTATATTAATAGTCTGGCTCTCATTGCCAGCAATATCTTTAGAGGTAATACCATAATAGTAGCTGCCATCTATTGGAGGCAGGTCTAGATAGGACAGAGAGCCGCTTTTAGTAGCAAGAAACAAAGATGGCTCCGGTTGCGTAATAGCATAGGTACTGCGATAGATATTGTATCCGGCTATATCCGGATCCGCCGGAGCCTGCCAAGCCAGGTCAATATATCCGCTCTTCTTACTAACGGAGTTGAAATCAGTAACCCCGGCTGAAGCAGTAAAATCAACCTTACAATCATGATAAGTCAAATAAGAGGCGTTATTCACCTCATCTATAGCCGCTAACCTGATGTCTATTAAAGTGTTTTCTGCAATATTATCAATATTCCACGAGATACTGTAATCCGCATCGCGTGAATCTGCATCCTCACCTATCACGATCCAGTTGTTTTCACCGGCTAGAGAATATTCTGCCTGGAGCTTGACCAAAGTTTTATCAGAGGCAGATGCATAGTCTTTTCCAGCAGCGGCCTGAATCAAAAGAACATTGCTTTCCTTGAATACGAAATTATCTTTGATAACAAGATCATTATTTATTAATCCATTTTTCGCGCCAACTGGTGCAATAGGCGGGCTCAAGTCATAAATGAAGCCGGATATTCCCTGAGTGACTATGGTCGTCTCATCATTTTTCGTTATCATTAACCGTACAAATTTAAATGTTTCATCTTGAGGCGACCAATTTACACTATAATACTCATTTTCAAGAATAAAATCAGAACTATTCTCAGCAGTCCCTTCCAGCGGTATCCAAGTCCCATCCCAACCGTCACTCGAATCACTCGACTTTTCAAACCTGACACTTTTAATATTGGCATCTGTACAATAAGCTTTGGCAACATAATTCTTGCCAACTTTGCTGTTTTTAACCGGCGCTGTTAGCATAATATTGCCTGTTGCTGAAAAGTCCAGGGTATAACCAGTCAATACATCGCTGTAAGTATTATTGCTAGCTGTATCGACTGCTCTTAGACGCAAATAAATTTCATTCGGCAAAGGATGCCAACTACAGACATAATCTTTCGTGCCGGTACCGGCAACCCTGCCAATTTCCTGCCAGTTAGCCCCGTCAATTGATTTTTCAAAAGACAAATAAGTAAGGTCTGTATCACCTTCCGCGGACATGACAAATTCTCCACTGGAGATCACACTGGCTGCAGTCGGAGACATTAGCACAGGTTTCAACGGCGGGACAGTGTCAATTTTAAATTGATTTTTCGAATCCGGGAACATTGGTATATTATTGACTCCGTCCCGGGCGTCGGATACGGCAATAAAAGCATCGCCATTATCACTACTGGTTTCAATATTTACTTCACCTGTCCAAACAGTATTAATATAACTCTTCTGGCTTAAAGGATATTTAGTTGATTTTCCCATTACTTGATAATATACAGTAGGGCTGCCCGCGGTATTCATAGGCCGGTCAAAAACAATGCTTACAGTTAGTGTCCCTACGTTCACCGGCGATTGTTTGGTTAGATTCACAGATGATATCTTGGGAGTGATCTCATACTGGGATTTGAATTTCTGGATCCGCTGGCCGGAATATTCTGTAGTGTAAATAATATCATTATCAATACACATGCCATAAATCCCATAGGGAGAACTAAATTGCCCTGGTGCGGTTCCCTGACTGCCCAACTGATGAACAAATACACCGTCTTTGGTATATACATCTAAGGTGTAATTTTGATAATGACCCAAATATACATAATCATTCTTGTCAATTTTGATGCTGTTAATATTATGAAAGGCCCCAAAGCTAAACAGGTACTTATTGTTCTGGTTAAGATCAAATACAGCGACCTTATCACGACAGCCCACATAAGCCTTATTATCATTGCTGATTTCTATGCTATATGGATATATGACATAGCCATTGCCAAAAGCACCCTGGTAAGTTCCGTTAAGGTCAAAAATAACCATCTCATCATTATAATAACTGACAACATAAACCTTGCCATTTTTCACTGTCAGTCCAATAGCAGTTTTCAGATAAGTCGAACCGAATTGGCGCAAAAGAATTCCATCCTGGCTGTAAACGCAGACTTCACTGGAATTATAATTAGCAACATAAATATTTCCAAAATCGTCTTTATCTATACCAATCGGATATTTTAGTTCTGACTGACCGATATAACGGATGAAGCCGCCATCTTTGTCCATCTCCACTACTCGATTATTGGCACTTTCGCAAACATATAAATTACCGTTATTTCCTAAACAAATTCCAGAAGGTGTACTTATCTGCCCAGATTGGGATCCGAAATAACTGTCTATTTCTCCCAAATACTGCAATTTACCCTTAGAAAAGGGTATGGTTTTCTTTACTTCGACTCCATATGTATCTTTGACTGTCAATCGTAACTGGTAGATCCCTTCTTCAGCTTCCGGCAAGGTCAGGGTTCCCAGGACCCCATCTGTGACCGGTATGGTATATGTTCCAATCTCCTGCCAAGTCCCATACCGCGCGTACTCAAGCTTGTAACTCACAAAATCAGTCCCGGCAGCGGTGCCAGTGATACTTATTAAACTGCTGACAGCGCTGTCTTTTGCGGGACTGGTTATTGCCGCTTGAGGACAAGATACCGACAGCTCGAATTTTTGAATACTGCCACCGGTAAAATCCATGGCATAAAAATAATCATCAAGGATAAGGGTCCGGTAAGTATATTGGAATGCACCAGGTGCGGAAACCGGATTATCCAACCCGATCTGGTAAAGAAAGACTCCATCGTCATTATAGACCTTAACTGAGTACTTAGTATTGGCATACAGTAATCCATCTGGGCTTTTCTCTATGCCAATAAAACCCTGGTTAGAATTATTATTGCTGAAGCAACCCAGGTATTGACCACCCTTAGTGACATCAAACATATATACATTTATACTGCCGTTTACCACATAAGCCTTGCTGCCCATCACGGCTACGTCATAGATAGCATATCCCTTGGCAAAGGAATATACGTAATTTCTGTTTTTATCATAGACTGCTATGTCTTGTTGCGTGGAATTTACTATATATATATTCCCATTTTCATCAATGGTAATTCCATCCGGGCGAGCTAGCCGGCCAGTTCCAAAACTTTCCAGGTAATTACCGGTGCCGGAAAAAACCGCGACCTGGTCGTGGTTATAATCGCAGACATAAATATTACCATCCCCATCCTTGGTAATGGCCTGCAGTTGATTTGCCAAAATACCTTCGCCAATATATTTCACCAAATTGAAGTTTGGATCATAAACCGCAATACGGCCATTATTATGGTCCACTACCAGGAAATTACCCTGGTTATCCTGTACCATGTCAAAAGGCGAGGTAAAACCGTCTTTTCTACTCAGGAGTTGCTCTCTGCCTTTAGAGAAGGTTATAACTTTCTTTACTTCAACTCCGTAGGTATCTTTAACGGTCAATCGTAACTGATAGATCCCTTCTTCGGCTTCCGGCAAGGTCAGGGTTCCCAGGGCCCCATCTGTAACCGGCGTCGTATAGGTCCCGATCGTCTGCCAAACCCCGTATCGCGCGTATTCCAGCTTGTAACTGGCAAAATTAGTCCCGCTCGCCGTGCCAATAATAGCAACAGAATTCTGCGCGCTGGCATAATCAACCGGTGAAGTAATGGCAGCAATAGGACTAGTCACAGATAACTTGTATTTTTGTATGTTGCCACCTGAATAGTCCACTACATAAAAACAATCAGATAAGACACAGGTCCTATATGTGTATTTGAAGGTCCCGGGTACTGTATTCGGATTATCTAACCCGATCTTGTAGAGTAAGCCACCGTCTTCATTGTAGACTTTTACATAATACCCACTGTTTGTATATAAAAAGCCATCTGACCCTTTCTCAATACCTAGAAAGCCATGATTCTGATCATTATTACTGAAAGAACTTAAGAACACACCCTTTTTGGAGAGGTCAAACATATATACATTAATACTGCCATTAATAGTATAGGCCCTATCCCCTATCACTGCGATATCATAGACTACTTTGCCTTGCGCAAAGGTATAGACATAATTTCTGTCCTTATCAAAAACCATTACATTTTGTTCATTCGAATTAACTACATAAATATTATCATTGCTATCCAGAGTAATGCCCCATGGGCTGGTTAGCTTTCCTGATCCAAAACTGCTGCTGTAATTGCCAGCCGGGTCAAAAACTGCTATCGCCTTGTTACCATAATCGCAGACATAAATATTGCCGGCAATGTCTCGGGCGATACTAATCGTATTTCCTGATAATATTCCCACTCCCGCGTATTTGATCAGATTAAAGTTAGCATCATAGATAGCGATCCGGGAGCTGGTGTTTTCTGATACCCAGAAATTACCGCTATTATCTTCCACCATATCCAATGAATTTACTGGAATATTATACTTGTTCAGTAGCTGAATCCTGCCTTTGGAGAAGGTTATAACTTTCTTTACTTCAACTCCATATATATCTTTGACGGTCAATCGTAATTGGTAGACTCCTTCTTCATCAATAGGTAACGTCAAAGTACCCAGTAAACCATCGGTGACCGGTGTGGTATAAGTCCCAATCTCCTGCCATACTCCATACCGCGCATATTCCAGCTTGTAATTCAAGAAATCAACCCCAGCGGCAGTACCCGTGATCGGTACGATGTTACTAGTCAAAAGCATATTTTTAACCGGCGATGTTATGGCTGCCTCCGGATAAGTATAACTAACGTTAAACTTCTGTATTCGGTTATTATAATATTCAGTAGTGTATAAATATCCATCTGCATCTATGTGAATTTTATAAGGATTGGCAATTTGCCCCACTTCGCCACCATAGCCAATCACGGTGGCAATCTGGAAGCCCTCTTTATGGTACACACTAACTGTACCGGAATTATAGCCAGTAATATAAAGAAGCCCTTCCTTACCGATTTCAATATCGGTTGGAACATTAAAATTACCAAAACTATTCAAGTACTTATTATTATCGTTCAGATTAAAAACAACCACATTATAAGCGCCATAACCATTTCCTACATAGGCTCTGCCTTCATCATCTATAGCTACATCGTAAGCTCCGACTAGGTAATCTTTGCCGAATTCATCAAGGTAATTTCCCAATAAATCAAAAACAAGTATTTCATGATTGTTATATTCGGCTATATACAATTTATTATTCTTAACCGTAACCCCCTGCACATTGGTAATTTTGGGATTAGTAATACTACGCAGGAAATTACCTTCTTTGTCATAAACTCTGACACTAGTGTAGCCGGCGGAAACATAAATATTATCATTTTCATCCACAGTAATGCCGTAGGGATACAATATCTCTCCCTGGCCAATAGCCCTGAAGAAACTACCGTCTGGATTCAACACTGTTACCCGGCTATTGCCGAGATCAGCCAAATAGATTTTCCCATCCTTACCAGTACATATACCGCAAAGAGTGGAGAATTGGGATCCGGTTCCGGTATAAAGGCCTGCTAACCAAGTGCGGCCTTTGGAGAAAATTGATGTTTTAACATGGGCGGCACCATATTTATCTGTGACTGTCAATCTTAATTCATAAACTCCTTCTTCATTTGCCGGTAGAGTTAGGGTCCCCAATAGGCTATTCTCTACTGCGATTGTATAAGTTCCGATTTCCTGCCATTGGCCATAGCGGCCATATTCCAGCTTGTAAGAAATGAAATCTGCACCATTAACCGTACCGCTAATTTGCAGGTAATTATCATTAACAAAAGATTTATCAACCGGGGAAGAAATCTCTGCCTGTATATTAGCGGGGTGCAAACTGAATTTAACTATTCTATTATTGGAAGCATCGGAAATATACAAATAATCGTCTGGGCTAACATAAAGATCATAAATATACGCATAATTCAGCTGGGCAGCGGGTACAATTGTCCTAATAAAAGTGCCGTCTTTTAGATATAGATCAATTTCATTTCTACTATTCGTTAGAATATATAAATATCCTTGGCTATCCTTAGCAATTTCTCTAATCGTATCTGTTAAGTTACTAAAACTATACAAAAATGCCCCTTGGTTATTTAAGTCGTAAACACCAACACTATATTTGTATGCTCCCAAGGCTGCATAAGCTTTGCCGTCATCAATCACCACATCGTAAAACCAATCATAAGCATAACTATTGAGATTACCAAGATAATTACCAGTAAGGTCATAAATTTGTATGTTACCGTTTAAAGAAGCACTGCCAACATTATATGTCGCGTAGATTTTGTCATCATTAATTGTTAAGCTTTCATAATATGCTGCTCCAAAACTTCTTAGAAAATTACCATCTTTATCCAATGAAACGATTTGTGTGCTGCAAACCACATAAATATTGTCATCCTTATCAAGAGCAATTTTTTGGGGATTTATCATTGAGGGGTTTGTAATATATTTATTTAATGTGCCATCACTATTACAAACAATTATCCGGCTATTATTATAATCTGCAATATACATTAATCCGTCTTTGCCAACACTAACTCCGGCTGTGTAGCTAAAGCCAATTTCCGATCCTTTTATAACTCCGACATAATTAGCCTGAGGCTCAGCAAAAGCTAACGGTGGGATTATTATTAATCCCAATGTTATTAAAAAACATATTTTGAATAAATTATTTTTTATTGCCAACCTACTCAAAACCTACCCCCGATGGAGAACCAGTGTGTATCTCCCAGCACATGCGGCGTAAAAGCATAATCAATATAGACATATTTATGGAATAGTGAAGCGCCGAAAGTCATATTTTCGCCATTATATCCTGCCCTGATTGTTGTATATAAAGAGGTCCTCAGCTCAACTCCCGCATTGGTCAACCAGGGCCTGCTTTCGCGCTTGTTTTCTTCTATAGTAACCAGCACCCTTTCCAAATAAAACCTCTTTATGTTCTGCTCATATCCTATACCGGCTTTCAGATTCACCGGCACCCTGTCCTTTTGTCCGGTATTCCACTTAAAAGTAGGATTATTCATATCTTGCAGATTCAATCCAACCCGTAATTCACGCGTATCATTTTGCCAAATTTTGTATAAGCCAGCTACATCCATACTGATACCGCTGGCTCTGCCTGTATCCAATGTCTGGTACAAGTATTTTATACTCGTACCCAGATTTACTTTGGCATTTAGCTTATAACCGTAACTTAAATACAAAGCCTGTTCCACATTATCAAAGCTGCCGTCTACGACCGGCCTGTTGTTTATATCCAGGCTGGTGCTCTTTTCTATATCCTGTACACCTTGCCGTAAGAGACCGATACCAAAATCCCGGTATGTGAATCCGAGGAATCGAATTTATCACTGTAGGTAGTATCCAAGTACATCTGCTGCAAGTCTGCCAATAATGCTGGATTCCAATATATAGCTGTGGCGTTATTTGCTTTCACTAATCCGGTTCCTCCCATTCCCAATGAACGAGCTCCCACTCCGGTCCTAAGGAAAGCGCAGGCATTATCCCCGGCTAAACAGTGAGAAACAGTGAACAAAGTGAATAAAGTGGCTAAAGTGAGCAGCCATAAAAGCTTTTTCATTTTTTCATTCTCTCATAAATTTCGTTCTTTACTGGCATAGTAATAGTATCCCCAGCAATGATCAGATCAGGGTTTTTTATCTTGTCTTGGTTGTATCTAACAATGACCATATAATTCCAACTATTACCCAGGTATTTTCCAGCCAAAGCCCAGAGAGTATCTCCCCTCTTGATCTTATAATTCATAGTACTATATTTTGAATTCTTCTTTTGCGGCTCTTCTCTTTTTTTGACCTCTACTTCAAGCTTGTTGATATTTTCCTCTTTTTGCCGTATTTTCTGTTCTAATTCGATTTTTCTGTTTTCCAATATTTTGATTTTCTCTTCGATGTTTTCAGCGGCGCCATAAGCAGGCGGGATCAGAAAGTTTATCGTACTGATCAAAATAAATAATATTTTGACGGTTCTCATGGTTTCTTACTCCTTAATTGATAAAGTTCAGCCAGCTCTTTGTTTACTTGCTCAAGTTCTTTTCCCAATTCCCTTTTCTCGACTATTTCTGCTTGCAGCGTTTGCTTAATATCAGGTTCCGGCAATTTATCTTTTTCCGGCTTTAATTCAATCTCAGTTACAGGAACCGGCTCAGTTTCCGCTGTTATCTTTTCCGACACTGGCGCTTCCGGCTCCGGCGCTAACTCTGTATTTTGCGCCGCTTCCAAAGGGTTAAGCTCTTCACTGTTTTTCATTATATCTACACTGTTATTTATCGTTTCCATGCTAGCCACTGGGGCAACTGTGTCTTTCACTACTTCTGCTTCTTTCACTAAATCTTTAGTTTCTTCACTACTAACTACTAACTCCGAACTACTAACTTCTTTAATTCCGCCCCATTGCAGGCTAAGAGAGACCCGGTGAGTATTACCCAATTCCCCATAAGGTACAAAAGCGTAATCAAGCATGTAATTCTTTATTCTCAGACCCATACCAGCGGTCAAACCGACTATTTTGTCCATCTGTGTATTGCCATTTTTGTATTTATACCCGGCCCTGATAGCTAAAATACCCTTGAACCAGTATTCGGCTCCAAGGTTCAGGCTGGGACGGCCGGCTTTTGGCAAGTCTACATCTGAGGCTAAAGTAAGGTCTTTGCTGAAGGGATTGCAGGCAATGCCGATGCGGATCACTATGGGAGGGAAAGCGCCATTTGTTTTAAGTCCTATATTTTGAATAGAAGAACCAATTTTTATACTATGCTTATAGTAATAGATCAGCCCCAGGTCAGTCACTAATGAATAATCCTGGCTGCCATCAATAGCTTCCTGGATAAACTTGGCATTGACGCCGTATAATAAACTATTATTCAGCTGATTACTGTAGGAAGCAACCAGCGCAGTATCGCTGAAAGAAAAGAATCCGTCCCGGGTATATCTGCCGCCTGGTGCCGCACTGGTTTTATCGATATCGTTATTGTGAAGATAGACAAATCCGGCGCCAAAATTACCCTTTGCCGTCGGATAAACATAGCTCAGGGCATCATATTTAAATCCGCCGAACCATTCCAAATGCATGCCGGAAACTTCCTGGCTCTTCAGCTGGGCCAAGCCAGCCGGATTCCAGAAAATAGCCGTAGCATCATTGGCTACTGCTACAAAGCTCTCACCGCAGGCAGCTGGCCGCGCACCCACCCCAATACGCAAGAATTCCAAGGAAGCGGTACCAACATCTTTGGTCCCCCAGGCAAAAGCACTCACTGAAATCGTAACCGCTAATATTAGGAGTGTTAATATTCTGTTGATTTTTATATTCGTTTTCATCGTTTTCCTATCCATTTGCATCCGTTTTCATTGTATTTTTATCAGTCTTCATCGTACTTACATCCGTTTTCATTGTTTTATATAAACAAAAAAGCCGCCTATGTTGTATTACTGGCAGCTTGGCTACCCGCCAAAGTTCGTTGGCGGGCCCGTGGCTTTGCCCCTATTTCATTGCACGAAACTGGGGAGTCTTTGCAGACTCGTCCCCTGATTGCTCAGGGTTTGCTTTTTACAGCTTGTTTTTCAGATGCATGAAGCTTATGCCAAATTCCGTGTTTTGGCACACCTGCATATACCTGTTTTTAACCCTGTTTTGTGCTGTTTTTTATATATATTTATAGTTTTTATATGCTTAAAATAAGAATAGCACAAATCCTGATTTCCGCAACCTATTTTTAATAATAATTAATATCTATTAATTCAGATTAAAACCGGCAACTGCTTCTCGTTTTTACTGCCTTTCACTCTTACAGCACTTCGCTTTGAATACCTTATCGCTTTAATACGCAGGTTTTGTTAACTTTAATTCTATTGGAGCCGTCATCCGCCTCAAATACGTAAGGATAGGCCCCCTGGGCTATCTTGTTACCCCAGGCATTAGTGGCGTCCCAGAAGAATTCATTATACCCGGCCTGGCCGGAGAATTCAAGCTCTGTCACTAATTCGCCGATAATGGTGTAGATCCTGATCTTGATATCCGCCGGCTTGGATAGCTGGCAGGTGAATTTTGTCCCTTCCTGCGGGAAAGGATTCGGGAAGTTGACTACTTCCTCAACCGTCAAGTCCCCGGCTATTTGCACTCTTAGCACTTTCTTATCGCTGGGATTTGTGGCGCGGTCGCTGACCTGCAGTTCGATAGTATGCATTCCGTCGCTGATTGGTTCTGCCTGCGATTGGGCCAGCGTCAATTTATTGTCAGACGCCAAATAGTTAAAGCCCGAATAATTTTTATTATCTATCATTATATTTATGGAGCTCTCATCCACACCGCTCAAGTTCTCCACCACGTCAAAATCAATGCTTTCCAATGAATCTACATAGTC
>CAZFDO010000017.1:0-3728 GCA_964517965.1 uncultured Clostridia bacterium | reverse complement strand
CCCGTCACGGATATCCTTGGTCAGGGAAATGACCGGCTTGGTATAGTCCATGGTAAAAGAATATTCCACATAGATCTGGTTGCCTACATTGTCCTCGGCATTCAGTTTTACCGAGTGCAATCCTTCCTGCAGTACCGGGTCAGAAGCAAATCTAACTTCACCTCCGGAAACATTATATACATGCGGACGTACTTGATTATCGAGTGACAAGAGTATATTGTCGAAAGGAACGATGGTTCCGTTACCGCTTATTAAATTGATCTTGATCGGGGTCGGTTTTTTATTACTGAAACCTTCTGCCTCTGGATATATCTCGCTGACATTGGCTGCCCCCACGATCAAGCTCCTGACATTGAACATGCTTCTAGCCCGAACAGCGCTATTGCCGGCTTTATCTTTTACGTCTATGGTTACGATATGCTGAGCCTGATCGGTTAAATAAATATTAGGAACATATGTCAGCATATTAGTCGCTGAAGAATAGCTCCCTTCCGGTAATTGTTTGGTATCTCCGTCTATCTTCAAGACGATAGTAGCCGGATCAATTCCCGTCCCGTCATCTTTAATCCTGGCTGATATGAGCGGCCTCACTACAGTTATAGTGGTATTATTTTCCGGTTTCAATTGATCTATCACCGGAGCCACATTGTCATCACCTATCCTAAACATAGCTGACCTTGGATTAGCCTGATTATTGCTGTCATCCTCAGCTGATATGACCAATAAATGCTCCCCGTCAGCCAGGTTACTAGCTGGCACATAGCTGACATTTACAGTATTAGCCTTCTGGCTATCCTGTTGTATTATTAGATCGTTATTAGATATGTTATCCCCATCTATTTCCAATGAGATTGACGACTTATCCACAAGGCTGTCTCCGTTATCCACAAGTATAGCTGTCATATTTGGCCGCTTATTAGTGACTAAAGCGCCATCCTCTGGAGTCAGTTCTACAATGACCGGAGCGATCTTATCACCCATTACCGTAAACACACTCATGGCTTGGGTAGCCTTATTGCCAGCCATATCAGAGATGTCTATGGTGATTATATGCTGAGTCTCCTGCTCTAGCAATAACGGGCATTTAAATTCAAGTAGGCCATTGCTGGAATTAAAGGCATTGGTCGGGACTTCCTGCTCTACGCCATCCATCATGAAACGCAGGCTATACAAGTCCAGCTGGCTCTTTTCATCCGCGAGTTTGCAGGAAATCAGCGGCACAGTCGCTTTAATCGTAGAATTATTAAGCGGCGTCAGCTCGTCTATCGTCGGCGGTAACCGGTCAATATTCACTTTAAAAGTAAATTCCTTTTCCATGGCCATATTTCCGGATATATCGCGGACCTGCAGTTTCACTGTATGATTGCTGTTATCAGCTACTTCTTCCAGGAAGTTAAAGCGTAAAGTACCGGTTTGCGGATTGTACAACAGTATTTCCTTAGTATATAGCCATTGCTCCAGCCAGTAATTTTTCTTGGTCATACTATCCACTTTACCTGAAGGCAGGGCATGCATGATATCAATGGTCTTAGATTGATTCACAACGCGCTCTCCGTCTATTTCCAGAGAGATGCTATTGATATCTATACTGCTATTTTCGTCAAATAGCTTGGCGATCACGCTGGGTCTGCCGTTATAAACTTCATAACCATTGATAGTCTGCACTAGCCCCACTACAGTTAATTCTTTGATCTGGGGTTTGATATTATCAGCGCCGGGAGTATCAATATAGAAAACATTGCTTAAAGGAGCTGCCTCATTACCAGCCTTGTCAGCTGCGTACACGACGATGATGTGCTCGCCGATTCCCAGCGAAGTTTCCGGGGCAAACACGATCTCCCCAGTCGCCGCAGTATAGGAAATAGGCACATAAAAATCATCTATCTTCATCCTTAACCGGTCATTCTCAATATCGCTTACTGGTTGGTCAGTAGTTATCTTGCACCTGATCACTGGCATAACATTGGTCGTATGCGACCCGTTAACAGGTGTCAAGTTAGTTAGTTCCGGCGGATTCTGGTCAACCGTAATACTGCCTGTTTGAGTATTAGAGAGCATCCCTTCTTCAAAGTAACTGGTAATCTTGTACGTATATATTCCATCATCTGCCGTCTGCCAACTGCCATCTGCCATCTGCTTCTTCCCGTTCCACTCTATACTGTAACTTCCCGGTATCCTGGCAACCTTATCCATTAAACTGGCTATTTCCACATTCTGGTTGTTGTATATCTTTAGGTCAACTGTCCCATTATTATCCATTTCATAAGCAATTTCACAGGTATCATCCCTGCCGTCGCCATTGGGCGAGAAAAGCTCATTCAGGCAGCGTATATTCTTGAGTAAGCCGTTATTCAGGATAAAAGTCCCCTCAGCCTGCAATATATTCTCTTCCTCTGCCTGCGCATATATCTGATAGGAATAATATCCGCTCTTGGCGATTTTGCCGGTACTCTCATACCCGTCCCAAGTAGTGACATTATTACCCATATCTTTTTCTTCCTTATATCTGTATGCCTCTATACCCTTGCTGCTGATTAATATGGTTATCGGCACCTTGCGGTTCAAGGTATAATTCAGGTAAAGCTGGTCCTTGTAGCCGTCATTATTGGGTGAAAATTCGGCCGGCGTCACGCGGTGAGCCATTACTGCCTGATTGGAAAGATCTATATTGCCCAAATTTATAGTCTGACCGGCAGCCAAGCTGATATTCTCAAATACTTCCCGGAAATAGCCTTTCTTCAGCACCTCAACATTTACCGTACTTATTGCGCTGGGTGGGACATCCGTCAGTACAAAATTACCGCTATTGTCAGTCCTTGTTTCCAGGGTTGAGCCTACCATCCTTATTCTGGCATCAGATACATTCTGGCCATTACAAAGCACACGCCCTTTTATCGTGCCTGGTTTCTGGGTAAAGACAAAGGTCGTCCCGCCTGCTGCGGTTTGTCCGCCAAGCAAGTCAGTAGCAGTAATAGTATAAGAATATTTCCCATCAGGAATGGTCCTGCCCTGGTTATCTTTGCCATCCCAGATGGTTTGGTTCATCCTGGTTTTCTGCAAACCACCGGCAATGATAACATCAGTATCCCCACCGACTATATGGATGCTGACATTACAGGCTTTATTCAGTTCATAGTTAAAGGTTGTTGTATCATTGGCCCCATCACTATTTGGGGAGAATGGGTCAGGAGAGTCCACGATATTTTTTATCTCCGGCGCTTTAGTATCCCTTAATACCCCATAAATACCCAGTTGGCTGGTATTAGCTGACATGATCTTAGTAGCAGGGTCGTAATCAGCCCCTACAAAATCCCAGTCCTTCGCCTGGAAATTATATCTATAAATCCCATATCCGTTTGCATCCGTCCCCAATCCGTCTACATTGTATTTTATAGTGCAGGCCTTCTGGAAAGCATATTCATCAGGATATATTTCATACAGCTTCTGCCCTAGTACTATATAATCACCGAGCTGCTCCGCTGTGGTCATCGGAGTCACATTAATCTTCACTTCCCCATTAACTGCCCCCGCCGGTATCTCCAGGGAACCGGCTAACTGGTTACTGGTCGCTAGTCGCTGGTTTATATTGTTTTTGCTACCAGCTACGAGCTTCGAGCTACGAGCTGTCTTCTGTCTAATCGGCGTAGTTCCCCCGCCACCGCCGCCTATAGGTACACTACCGCCAGCAGAAGCTATACTAATAAACGATGGATTGATGTTAAACTGAC
>CAZFDO010000016.1:0-16814 GCA_964517965.1 uncultured Clostridia bacterium | reverse complement strand
AAATTTAGTCATTACTAAAGTTAACCACTGAATCATCGAAAGAAAGTTCTGGGCGACTCGTAGTGAGCGCAGTCGAACTAATTACTCAGGGTTGATTTCAGCAATGATTAAAATCAGGACAGGAGGAATTATGCATAAGGTATATGTGGGATTTGTCATGTTGGTCATGCTTAGTCTTGGTGCAGGGTATAGTTTTGCAGCTGATTCACTTTTGTTAGATAGCTTTGAAGGCCAGATCATTCCGGCCGGCATCACTTCTGGCTCGATGAGCGGTAATGTCGATTATGGCGCAGGCGGCGGCTCATCCGTGGAAGTGTATGCTGATGATACTGATAAGATAGACGGCAAGCAGTCATTGAAAGTAGTGTTTTTTGCCATGCCCGGCGGCTGGATCTGGATAGCCAGGGGCTATAATATTGATGTCAAGGGCGCTGGGGCGTGGGAAGTACGGCCCCAGGAGATCAAATGGGACAAGTATAATGCCTTTAGCTTCTGGATGAAAGGGACTAATTCCGGCAAGCAGATGGCTGTTGATATTATTGACGCTAAAAAAGAATATTTCCGGTACCTGGTCAAGGACGAAAGCGAAGAATGGAAACAGGTGATCATTCCTTTTAAGGCGTTTGAGGTTAGGACCGACTGGCAGCCGAACAATGCCAACAAGAATAAGACCCTCGATTTTCCGATCATGACCTATCAGTTCGAGCCACGGCCTAAGAACGAAGGGGAGTGGAGTCTGGACAAAGTAGAATTGATAAAAATTAAGGAAGAAAAGAAATAGCCAAAAGGAGAAGCGTTAACTCGCTTCTCCTTTTTAATTTAGAACAACAGGGGAGAGACTAATGAGAAAAGTGATCAGTTTAATAATAATTATAAGCTGCCTGCTGTCTACGGCCATGCTTTTCGCTGATCCGGTCAAAATCGTCTACTGGCATTATTTTGCCGACCGGGACGCGGTCCTGAGAAAGATCGCTGCTGATTTTGAGAAACAGACCGGTATCCAGGTGGATGTGCAAAACTATGGCCCTTCCGAAGCCTATGACCGGAGATTAAGCTCAGCGGCGCGGGGCAAGGTTTTGCCAGACCTCGTCACTATTACCTTAAATATTACTAATTACGCTGCTTATGTGCGTGGCGGACATTTCCTGGACCTGACCCCTTATATGGATAAGGAATGGAGAAGCTCTATTCCTGAAAATTATTTGCGTGGATTCACTTTCAAGGCTGAGGACCTGTCAGTCTATGGGGTTAAAAAAGCCGGCTTGTATGGCTTGCCGGTAGATGCCAATTGCATGGCTATTTTTTATAACAAAAAATTATGGGAAAAAGCCGGTTTGAAAGGTACTCCAAAAACCTGGGATGAGTTTTTAGCTGCCGGGAAAAAATTAAGGGCCAGCGGCATAGATCCTTTTGTCGCTCATTTTTATGGCCAGCAGTGGGAAACTCACACTTTTTGGATGAATTATGCTTTTGCCTATCTGGGGACGAAAGGTTTTACTGAATTGGCGTTCGGCCGGGTCAAGTTCAGCGATCCGCGGGTGATCAAAAGCTTTAAGATCTTCGCTGATATGCGTGACGCCAAAATGTTCATGCGCGGCATTACCGGCGGTATTTTGGGTGAGGATATTTTCCCATATAATAAGGTGGCGATGTGGTGGTTTGGCTCCTGGGAGATCGGGGTCTGGAAACAGACTGCTCCAAATTTCCAGACTTATGACGTATTCTATCCGCCTAAGCCGGCTGATGCAGCCAACCCGTGTTTATTGCCTGGCGGCCCGGGCGCAGCCATAGCGGTCAATGCCAACAGCAAGAATAAAGATGCGGCAGTGAAGTTTGCCAAATACCTGACCAGCAAGGTGCCCCAGATGATGTACGCGGAAAGCAGCCAGAACATTCCCGTGAACCTGGCGGCCCGCAAAGAGATGAAGACCGGCAGTAAACTGGCCCAATTTGTGCCGTGGATGGACGATCTTTATTATGGCCAGTTCCAGAATCCGCCGATGTGGGGCGAGATGTTAAGCAAAATAAATGTGGAAATACAATCCATAATCTTAGGGGAAAAAACTCCGGAGCAGGTCGGTAAGTTCCTGGATGAAGAATATGCCAGAGTTAAAGCGAGATATGAGCAATAACTTAATGATTTAAGCGGGAGCAAGCCGTGGTGAAACGCAAATGGAACCGCCGGGAAATAATGTATATGTTTTTTGTGTTGCCGGCCTTGGTGTTTTTCGGCGTTTTTGTCATTTATCCGTTTATTAAAAATTTCCTGATCACGTTCTATTCCTGGGACGGGCTCAATGAAATGAATTTTGTCGGGCTGACCAACTACCGGAAAGCCCTGTTCCAGTCACCTGATTTCTGGAAGCCGATCAAGAATGCCGCGTTCCTGGCCCTGATGGGTATTACCCTGCAGAATGGGTTAGCTTTATTATTGGCCTGGATAGTGGATAAAGAATTGAAAGGCGCCAGGTTCTACCGCGTTGTTTTCTTCATTCCCCCGATGTTGTCTTTTGTGGTGATCGCCTTCCTGTGGAAATGGATCCTGGAGCCAAATCAGGGCATCTTGAATATTTTTCTGGCTAATATAGGTTTGGGAAAGTGGGCTTTAGCCTGGCTGGGTATGCGGGAAACCGCTTTGCCGACAGTAGCTATGGTCAATATCTGGGCCAGTTTCGGGTGGGGTTTTGTCATGTTCCTGGCTGCTTTGCAGGGGATCGAACGGGATATCTATGAGGCGGCCCGTATCGACGGCGCCAGCAATTTCCAGGAATTCTGGAAAATCACCTTCCCGTTGTTATTGCCGATCATTACCAGTGTTTCTATCCTGACCATCCTGGGGGCAATGCAGCAATTCGACCTGGTCTATGTCATGACCGGGGGTGGGCCTGCCGGGGCTACCGAAATGCCGGTGAACCAGATGTATATGCAGGCTTTTCAGAACGGCATGTGGGGTTATGCGACGACATTAGGCGTTTTGTTGGGCGGTATATTATTCCTGGTTTCCATCTTCCAGCTGCAGATCAAAAAATGGCTTGTGGATTGGTAGCGTAAATGAAAATTGATGCGGGAAAAATAAGAAAAATATTAACCAATACTATTTTCCAGCTGATCCTGCTTTTCTTTGCGGCGTGGGTGATCTTCCCGGTCTTGTGGGGTATTTCCACTTCCCTGCGTACTTTCGAAGGCATATATCAGATCAGTGAGCAGGCTAATATCCAGGATGATTCAGCAGATTCAGCTGCCCCGGCCAGTTTTCTGCATAAAGTAAAAACGCGCATCAAATCCCTGGGGCATTTGATCCGCAGCCTGGTACCGCCTGCGCCGATACAGTGGGGCAATTACAAAGAAGCCTGGAAAAAAGGCAACTTTAACAAATACTTCCTGAACAGCTTTTTCTATATGACCACCGTCGTGGTCTTTATGCTGTTTTTTGCTTCCATGGCTTCCTACGCTTTCGCCCGCCTGCGCTTTCCGGGCAAGGAATTCATTTTCTATTTATTTTTGGCCAGCCTGGTCATGCCGTTACCGACGATTTTTATCACGGTTTATCTCCTGCTGCAGAATTTCCCTATTTATTTATTCGTGGTCCTGATCATTATCGCTTCCCTGTTTGTCGTCAGCGCCGGTTCATGGCGACGGTTGATGTTCCTGGCCTTAGGCCTCCTGATCGTCGCCGGAGCAGGGTACGCTATTATTGCTTCTAAAAATCCCGCCGAGCCAAAGAAACTGATTGATCTAATACTCACCAAAATTAACTTGCTGGATACCCGCACCGGCTACATTCTGCCGCAGATAGCCAGCGGTTTACCGTATACTATATTCCTGATGCGTTCATTTTTTGAAGCGATCCCGGTGGACCTGGAAGATGCCGCGCGTATCGACGGGTGCAGCCGCCTGGGAATATATTTCCGCATTATTTTGCCGCTCTCCCGGCCGATCCTGGCCGTGACCGGTATTTTCGGGGCCTTGAGCGTCTGGAAAGAGTTTTTATTCGCCGTCGTGGTCTTTACTGATAGCGCCAAGATGCCGATCCAGGCCGGACTGCTGGCTTTCCAGGGAACCTATAAGACCCAGTGGAATTATTTGATGGCCGGGGTCATTATTACGGTAATTCCGGTGATCGTCGTCTATCTGCTGCTGCAAAAACACGTTATTTCCGGATTGACTGCCGGCGCAGTAAAAGGATAAAAACAGTCGCTAGTCGCTAGTCTCTAGTTACTAGTAAAAGCATTAGAATAGATAAAAATACCATAGAAACTAGCGACCAGAAACTAGTAACTAGCGACTGTATTTAGCTGGTAGAAAATGGACAATAAAAATATAAATGACAAAAGATTATAAAGATTTAAATATTTAGAATTTAGGTATAGAAATTACCAAAGAAATTTATAAACTAACTAATCAAATACCAAATTCAGAGAATTACGGATTAATAAGTCAAATGAGAAGGGCAGCAATATCAATCCCTTCTAATATAGCAGAGGGCTTTGCCCGACAGTATAACAAAGAATATAAGCAGTTTTTATATGTTGCTTTAGGTTCTATTGCAGAGTTAGAAACACAGATAATAATTGCTAAAGAATTGGGGTATCTTAAACATATAGATGATTTAGCTTTAAAGGCAAAGCTAACTTCTTTGTCGAAAATGACCATGAGTCTCATTAAGAAACTTAACTAGCGACTAGTACCCAGAGACTAGCGACCGTATTTAGACTAGCGACTAGAAACCATCGACTAGCGACTGCTAAAATTTCGCTTGCGAATTTTAGAATATGTGCTATATGTTAGATAGAACATCACAACTGAATAAAAAGTCACGGAAGGGATAGCTCAAGGCAGATATCGTTTCCTTGAGCATTTTTATCAATAAAATATTGTTTACTAAATCCGTAAAAAGTGCTAAAATAATCAGGTGTATATCTCTACTCAGGAGATAATGTGAAGACCCTAAAGCTTTATTTTATTTTTCTGCTATCTGCCATCTGCCTGCTGCCATCTGTTCTTGTCTACGCAGCTGGCGAACCAGCGGCATTCCTACGCAATGGCGCAGGGGCCAGGGCGCTGGGTATGGGCGGAGCTTATACTGCTTTGGCTGATGATGCCAGCTCGGTCTATTGGAATCCCGCCAGGCTGGCCTGGCAGGAAGAATTTCAGGTGACGGCCATGTACGCCAATCTGGGTCTGGATTCCATGTATGATTATGCCGGCATAGTACTTCCCTTATCTTTTGCCTCCTTCGGATTCGGCTACCTGCAGCAAACTACCAATAAAATTGAAACTACCGACAGCGTCGGCCAGGTGACCGGCGAGACAGAGGCGGCTAATAGCGCCTTATTTGTCGGTTATGGACAGACTATCGGAGATATCTTTTCATTAGGCCTCAGCACTAAAATAATCAATCAAAAATTAAATACCTATACAGCCCAAGCCCTGGGTTTTGACCTGGGCTTGCTGTGGCATATGGACAAAGTCAGGTTTGGCTTAAATGTGCAGAACCTGAACAGCCCAAAACTGGAAGGTAATTCCTTCTGGGATTCTTCCAAAAAAGTAAGCGAAACTATTCCCCTGACGATCAGGACCGGATTGGTCATTCATTCCAAGCATACGGCGAGAATTGGCGAAGCGAAAAAAGTCCGGGAAAAGGCCAAAGCGCGCAGTGCTGCGCCGCAAGTGGAACAAGTCACCGTCATGGGCAATATAGAGGGTTTTGATATGAGCCAGGGATGGGTGCCTGTCCCGCCGCCGAACCAGCAGGAGATCGCCACAGGGGCGGGAGGGGATAATGAAAAGGCCGCGGCTTTTTCTGTCCCGGTAGAAGTGAACTGGGCGCTGGATGTAGGATATACGCCGGACAGTACCCAGATCCTGGAATTGGCTCCGGGGATTGAGTGCTGGATCAACAAACAGTATGCAGTCAGGGCTGGCTGGAACATGAATGACCTGACTAATGCGCATAGTTTCTATCATAACCTGAGCCTGGGAGCTTCCGTGCTCTGGGGCTTTATGGAAATAGATTACGCTTATATCATCCACGAGGATTTAGAAAATACGCACCGTATTTCCACGAGTTTTATATTTTAATAAACGATGCAAACTGATAGGAGCAGATGCAAACGGATGAAGAAAATGAAGTTAAGTAAACTTAAAGTAATAATTTTGCTGACAACTGTCGCCTGTACGCTGTCCGCGGGTATTCTTTCGGCTGCTAATGTCAAAATTGTCGGCCGGCAAATGCTGGTAGACGGCAGTCCCTTTATTGTCAAAGGGGTCAATTATGGTTATACGCCTGTTGGTTCAGGATATGCTACTTACGATTGGACCATTCACCCTGAATTCTATAAAGCTGATTTTGCGATGGGCGCCAATACTATCCGGCTGCACTCTATGCCTACTGATAGCAAATTGCTGGATGCTGCCTATGAATACGGTTTATATGTGATAATTACTTGTACCGTTGCCTGGAATAAGGATTTTAGAGTGCAGGCTGACCGTGATCAGGTGTTATCTGACCTGACCACGACTGTAAATAAATGGAAAGACCATCCGGCGATTTTAATGTGGCTGATAGGGAATGAGATCAATTTTCATACTACTTCGCTCACTGCCTGGTATAGCCTGTTGAATGAATGTGCCCGCAAAGTACACGAACTCGAAGGATTAAATCATCATCCGGTAACTTCCGCTGAAGCTAATATCAATGACTTGGGCAGCGCTGCTAATAAGTCTGATGATGCTAATGTGCCGGACGTAGATGTCTGGGCCGCCCAGGTTTATATGGGCGCGACTCCTGGTTTTGATGCCATGTTTGGTACCTATGCCAGTAAAAGTACCAAACCCCTGATCCTGACAGAATTCGGCTGTGATGCCTATAATACTGCTACTAATGCTGAAGATGAAATTTCCCAGGCGACAACATTAAAGGGACAACTCAATATAATTGAGACCCATTTATCAGCAGTTAAAGCGACGGAAGAATGTATCGGTTCCTGTATCTTCCAGTGGGCTGATGACTGGTCCAAGAACCAGTGGGGAGCGGCTAATAGCACTCATGATACTAACTCTACATGGCCTACGGCAAATGATGCTTATTATGATTTTGAAAGTTATTCCAAGTTAAATATGCAAGAAGAATGGTGGGGGCTGTGCGCCATCAGTGCCGGGACAGATACCAAGACCCTGCGCCAGGCATATTATACAGTGCAGGCAAAATGGGCGCCAAACACCCTGAGTACCACTTCCAGCAGTAATATTTTCTCTACTGATATCACTAATTATCCTAATCCCTTTAACCCGGAAACAGGCAGTACGACCATCGTATTTACCGTAGCGCCGGGTACGGCGATCAAGGCCAAGATCTACGATATAGCCGGTCGGCTGGTAAAAGTGCTGAAGGAAGAAACTATTGGTACTTATGCCCAGTACCGGGTCACTTGGAATGGCCAGGATGATGACAATAAGACCGTCGCTAATGGCGTTTATATTTGTTATGTAGAAGCCAACGGAGCGACTGGTACTGAAGTGAAATACCGTAAAATCTTAGCTGTGAAATAGAGCTTGCGGGAAGTGCATATTTAGGTTATATTTATTATGTAGGCCCAATATTCCTCGGAGGATACATGCGTTTTGGTAAAATCAGTTTCATTTTCGCCGCCCTGTTAACGCTAGCTGCTAACTCGACCTATGCGGCGGATAATCTAAAAGTAAAAAGCCTGCGCATTGACGGTAATTTGACGTTTGAGGTGTGGTCGCATAAACTTCAGCCTGGGTGGAGCGTCTCCCCCAGTAAGCTCGCCAAGCTCTATGCCAATGACCAGGTTTCTGAAGATAAGTGGCATTATTTCGCCGGGCAGACCCTGAATGTGGATTTTTCCTATCGTCCCAGTAAAAACTGGACCATGATGCTGGGTATTTTAGCTATCGGTAATTACGCTGACCGCTTTTATATTCCCATTAACGATGAACACCGCCTGAAATATAATAATGAGAAATTCAAATGGACCAGGGGTGAGCTCGTTTATAAAGGCGACCGGTTTCAGAATTCGTTTAACGGCGGTATTGGTCATTACCATTGGGAAAATGAAGGCGATATGTTCCAATTATATACAGAGCAGTTTGATGTATATAATTATCGCCGGGTCAGCGGCCGGCAGGCGCCGCGCGGCTTGGACCTCAAATATGCCGGCGATTTTGGCAAACTGGAACTGGTACACGGCGCAGAAGTGATATGGGGCGACCAGACCTCTACCTACGGCAAATATAACTGGCGCTGGGGCTATTTCAACAATGCTATTATTTTTAAGAATGCCCGTGTTTTCTGGGGTGACAAACCTATGGAGCATTTGAATGCTTACGAATTTACCACTAAAATCGATATGATCGAACCTGTGCCTATTGATCTGGGCGTGCTATACCAGCCATTCCGTCTGGGCCGGGGATTTCTCTATGTCGAGGACTCTGGTTCTAATAATTCGTATACTATTCCGAACAGCACATATACTATAAATACCGGTTCCCGGCTCATTCAGTCTGGAACCACTGGTACCGGCGATGCAGTTGGCTATAAAGCCAAAGTAGGATTTAAGTTCATTCCGGGTATTGAAGAAGTTAGTCTGGGTTATGCCCGTTTAGGTGCGAGCGCCGGCAATAAGCAGGAATATTCAGGCGGACTGAAAAAAGAACTCAATGCTTTTACTAACCTGGACTTTACGGGCATCTATCAAAAACCAATTTATGGGCCTTTGCCCTATCTTTACGAAGGAACCTCGGCTGACCCTGGTCCCGGCGTGATCAAGCCCCGGGCCCGTAACGATGCTTTCTGGGTGACGATGGAGAACCGGCAGGCGCATATTTATAAACTGACCCTGAACTTTGATCCCACTCCCTCGAGCTGGCTCTACTTATGGCAGCCGAACATCCTGGAAGAGTGGAACATGAACCCTAAAGAAAATGCTACTTTTGCCCTGGCTTTCCAGTACCTGGCCCGCAAATATCCTACTACTACTGACCGCTGGTATTACCGTACCCGGGATGACGATATTCTCTGGGAAGGCGAGTCAGACGCTACTAAAGAATACTGGGATTACCGCCCGCATGGCAAATGGGCTACAACGCAGTGGCTGCACAGTTTTAATACCATGATCCGGTTGATCCCCGCTCCTTCCTATAAATTTTGGGTTAACCTGAAATGGGGACAGGATGTAGCTACCGGCGCTCTCGCCTATACCCTGGATACTGATGAAAATAAACCGATCACCAACTTTTTCTTAGGCACCATCTGGCTGGATAAAAAACCCTATAAGGCCAGCGCCACATATGGCAAAGATGTCTGGGGCTGGGAAGAATGGCACCAGCGTTTTGGCGGAACCAATGACCGTTTGTATAAGTTTTCTCTGAGCCGGACCTGGGAGAATGCTCCTTTCAATTCCACTGATTCAACGATCGGCGTTGAATATGTCGGGGTCAGGGAAAAAGATAATCTGTATGTGTATCCGGAATTGGGCTCTTTTGATGAATGGCGCCTTTTCTTTAACCTGCATTTTGGCGCCCTGGTGGTATTCCAGGAAGAAGAGAAACCAGTGGTGGTTAAAGGGCCTGTGCCGCCTTCGGCTGGTTTGACCGTGGTGACCCCGGTATTTACTCCCGGGACAGGGGATAATCCTGAAGCAGTGTTTGCGCTTGCTGCTTCTGACAATAAGGGAATTAAATCCTGGGAGATTAAAATCCTGGATATGAATGATAACCTGATCCATACTACTTCAGGCAAAGGCCAGCCGCCGCTGGAAAAGGAATGGGACGGCGTGGACCTGGCCAGCCAGGAAATCGCTCCTGAAGGCGATTATAAAGTATTATTTACTGTTAAGAACAAAGCTAACTTGTCAGCCAAAGCAGCCCCGCAGACAGTGACCTTGCAGGTACCGCAGATCAAAATAGCTAAGGAAGTCCTCTCCGAAGCGCCGGTAGAACTGAGAGAAGAAGAGAGAGGATTAGTGATGAATATTACCTCAGCCGTGCTGTTTGACTTTGATAAATCTAAAATAAAAGAAGAAGCTCTGCAGGTCTTGCCTGATGTTGCCAGGCTGCTGCAGATGTATCCTAATAATAAAATCAAGATCGAAGGGCATTCAGATTCGACCGGATCTGAAACATATAACCAGAAATTATCTGCCCGTCGCGCTGCCAGCATCTATAATTATTTTGTGCAGCAGGGCGTCGACCAGGAACGGCTGGAAAAGATAGGTTATGGTGAAACCCAGCCGATCGCCTCCAACCGCACTAATTCCGGTCGCATCCTGAACAGGAGAGTAGAGATTATCCTGCTTAAGGAATCCGGTGAGGAGCAAAATGTGCCTATCGAGAAGAGAACGGTGGAACCAGAATAAAAATACCAGGCACAAAGGGAAGAGCAAGGCACAAAGGCACAAAGTTTTAAAGCAAGAGCAGGCACAAAGGGTAACAATATTTCTAATCTTTTACTCTGTGCCTCTGTGCCTAACATTGAACTTCCTGCATTCTTTTAACTTTGTGCCTTAGTGATAACATTTCAATTTAATTTGTTCAAAGAGGTCTAACGGGATGAAAAAAACAATACTGCTGATAATTATGATGGGCCTATTTTTAACTTCCTGTGAGCGCAATCCCATGAAACGCCTGTCTGACCCGTTCGATGAAGGGGCGCTGACTACCTGGAGCGGTGTTTTTAAGATCTATGACGATGACTTGGTCACTGGCGGCAATGTTTCGTTCATTCCTGCTGACTTGCCTGTGCCGGATAATAATATGAGTATTGATTTTAAGGTGATGGATGAGAATCCTCCGGAAGGCACTAAATGCCTGAAATACACCTGGAACGGCCTGGACCAGGTATGGAATGCTAAAGATGAGCATGACTGGGCCGGTGTGAGCTTGATCGTGGCGACTCACTGGTCCTTGTATGATTCTACCCCGGCTAAAGACCTGACGCCCGGGGGATATACGAAGATAACTTTTAAAGCCTTTGCTCTTATTGACAGCAATACCTATGTAAAATTTGAAGGGCCGGTTTCCACCACTACTGCAGCGCCGACCAGGGGCGGGACCAGATATCTGCGCCTGAACAGCCGTGAGTTGGGGAGCTGGCAGACATATACTATTAGTTTCAATGCCACTGATTTTAAAACAGTGAAAGATTACTTTAAGATAGTGATCGAGTATCCGCAGGGCATCAATAACGGCCCGTATGGAAACGGCGGCACGGTTTATGTGGATGATATAAGATATGAACGCTAAAAATAAGATCAAGAATTAGTTTTAAATCTATGCCTGTCCCCCCTGTTAGTTATGCATCTGCAGAACTAGAGGGGATAATCTCACTTGGAAATCTGTGTAATCATTTGTAAAATGAGGAGGAAAACATGTTCAGAAGCAAGCATGGTATAAGGATCCTGGTAATAGCTATGGCTGTGGTGGCGTTCATGTCAGTATCTTTAGTTTCCGCCCGGGAAGCAACCTATAATTTTAATTCCAAATCTTCGGGTAATGCCGCGCTCAGGTCATTGATGCTGCCTGGCTGGGGTCAATTTTTCAACGAACAGCCTACGAAGGGCTATATTTTTGCCGGCGCAGAATTAATCTTGATCGGTACGGCTTTTATGTCGTATTCCGGCGCTAATAGCACCTATAGTGATTATGAAACTCAGCGGACCACTGCTTTGTATGATGACTATTCCAGCAAGATCGGTACGGCTAATATGTTTGTCTACGCCGCGGCCGCCATTTGGGTCGGCAATGTCATTGATGCTTATCTATCGGCTGATAGCGGAACCAGTACCCCAAAAAAGAAAAAAGCTACGATCAAGAAAAGCAGTAAGAAAAAGAAAGTTGAAGTTGAAGAGGTAGAGGAAGAAGAGGAAAGCAGTGAATACCAGGAAGACGAGGAAGAGCAAGAGGAAGAAGAAGAGGATGACGAATCAAGATTGCCTGATAGCGGATTCTACCTGCAGGCCAAAGGACTGAATCAGATCGGTATAGCGTACCGCTATACTTTCTAACCGAAAACTACATATTATTAAGGGGAAAATGAATGTTTAAAAGAAGCTTGATCATAATTCTGCTGTTAGTAATAAGTCTCTGGACCGGCGCCAGCGGCTGGGCCGCAGATGCTTCCGGGGTATTTAAGATCTTTCCAGTCTACACTGATGCCAAATCAGCAGACAATCATTTTTCACCAAGTGGTTGGATGGGTGATTTTGGCGATCTGAAAGTGAGTGATCTCTGGAGCAAGAACCCTCATAGCGGAGCTACTTGTATCCAGTTAAAATATAGCGCCAAAGAAGCAAATGGAGCTGGTTGGGCCGGAATATACTGGCAGAATCCGGCCAATAACTGGGGTTCAAAAAAGGGTGGCTTTGACTTAACCGGAGCCAAAAAATTAACATTTTGGGCACAGGGAGAAAAAGGTGGTGAGATAATTGCCGAAGTAGGGGTTGGCGGCGTTACCGGGAAATACGCCGACACTGACAAGGTAAGTATGGGACCGATCAAACTTACCAGCGAGTGGAAAAAATATGAGATCGATATCAGTGAAGCCGACCTGAGCTATATCAGCGGCGGCTTTTTCTGGGTAGCTAAGAGCGACGATATGCCGGGAGGCATGACCTTTTATCTTGATGATATCAGGTATGAGTAAAAACTTAAGGAAGAGGGGGTAAAGAAAAAATGAGAAAAATTATTCTCATCAGTATTTCAGTGTTAGCAGTGCTGGTGGCCAGTTTTTCCGCCATTACTGTGTTTTCCGAAGGAAAGGTGTTTTCAGTGCAAGTACCAAATGTGTTTTCCGCTCCGATAGGGAAAAGCATTAATCCTGATGGCGGCAAAACAGGATTTAAGTCATTCCCGGTATATACGGACAAGAATTCTCCGGATAACCATTATTCGCCAAGCGGCTGGATGGGTGATTACGGGGATATGCGCTTGACTGACCGGTGGAGCCAGAACCCGCATAGCGGTACAGCCTGTATCCAATGGAAGTATGTGCCGAGAGGCAGCCAGGGTGCTAACTGGGCCGGTGCTTTCTGGCAGAATCCGGCCAATAACTGGGGTTCAAAAAAAGGCGGCTATAACCTGACCGGTGCCAAGAAACTGGTATTCTGGGCGCGCGGTGAAAAAGGCGGAGAAAGATTAGCCGAAGTGGGCGTCGGTGGTATTGAAGGTGAATATTCTGACAGCGACAAGCTCAGTATCGGGCCCATTGACCTGACTAAAGAATGGAAGAAATTCGAGCTTGATTTGACCGGCGCTGACATGAGCTACATCAGCGGAGGTTTCTTCTGGGTTGCCAGCGGTGACGATGTGCCGGAAGAAGGCATTACGTTCTATCTGGATGATATCAGGTTTGAGTAAGCTAAATTATACAGACATGGAGGTGTATCAGCAATGAAACTTCGTAAAATTATGATTTGTTTGATGGTACTGCTTATGGGCGTAGCCCTCTTGTCCACGACCTCAATTGCCCTGGGGGCAATAATCGAAGACGAGGATGCAGCACCGGTGAAAAAGACGGCGAAACCAAAAGCAGCAATAAAGAAGGCAGCTCCGGTAGAGGAAGTCGAAGAAGAAGAAGCGGTAGAAGCGACTCCTGCCAGCGCGAGTCCGTCGGCTCCCGGAGAAAAACCGGCGCGCACGAAAAAAGTCACTGCTTACCCGTTCTATATTTATGAGAATGGGGCAGCCAAGGCTAATCACTATTATCCGAGCGGTTGGATGGGCGATTACGGCGACTTGAGAATAAATGTGAAGGAAATGACCAATCCGCACTCAGCTCCGAGCTGCGTGAAGATCTCTTATTCAGCTAAGGGTAAAAATGGCGCAGGCTGGGCTGGCACTTATTGGCAGCAACCGGCTAATAACTGGGGAACAGCCAATGCCGGCTATAATTTGACCGGCGCCAAGCGCCTGACTTTCTGGGCCCGCGGTGAAAAAGGCAATGAAGTGATCAATGAGTTTAAGGTCGGTGGTATCCAGGGAGAATATGCAGATACTGATGTCGCTGGTGTCGGCCCGGTAAAACTGACTACCACCTGGAAACAATACACCATTGACCTGACTGGTAAGGATCTTAGCCGTATTGCCGGCGGATTTGCTTGGTCAGCTTCAGCTGATGAAAATCCAGATGGTTTTGCTATTTACCTGGATGATATGATGTTTGAGCAGTAAGATCTTTATACGGGTTTCCCTCTGCTTCTCGAAGGAACGATAAAAATAAGCCGACAATGGCGACTGTTCTATAGTAGATATAGCAACGTTCTGTCTTGAGGCAAATATTATGTTGTTCTTCAGAGCAGAGGGACCTGTAAGAGCAGTTACTAGTCGCTAGTCACTGGTTGCTAGTCAAAAACCATAAAAACCAGCGACTAGAAACTAGCGACCAGCGACTGTATTTCACTAGCGACCAGAACCCAGCGAACAGTTTCCGTCTTTAACCAGCGACTAGCGACTGTTTTTAAGCGACCAGTGACTGCATTTAGACTAGCGACCAGAAACTAGCGACCAGCGACTGTTTTTTAGAGGCCATCGTGAAGAAATATTTTTGTTTATTAATAGGCTTACTGTTACTGCTGGGAAGTGTAAGTTTTTTAGGGGCGGCAGAAGAGGAAGAAGAAACAGCTTTGCCGGAACTTGCTGATATTGTCGAGGACCAGGCTCCTGAGGAAGCAATAGAAGTTGAGGTCCCGGCGTTTAAAGAATTTTTAATATATGCAGATAAGATGACCGGCGGCAACCATTATGCCCCAAGCGGCTGGATGGGTGATTACACTGATCTCAAACTGGATTATGGCTATAATAAAGAACCGCATGCCGGAAAGACGTGTATCAGGATCGAATATAATGTAAGGGAATCGCAGCGGGCCGGCTGGGCAGGCATGTATTGGCAGAATCCTTCCGGGAACTGGGGAGAAAAAAAAGGCGGCTACAATCTGACCGGGGCGACCAAGCTCACTTTCTGGGCGCGCGGTGAAAAGGGCAATGAAAAGATAAAAAAGTTTAAGGTCGGCGGTATCAGCGGGACATATCCTGATTCTTGTTCAGTGGATTATGGTCCGGTAATATTAAGGAAGAAATGGCGTAAATATACTATTAATTTGAAAAATAGGGACTTATCATATATAAACGGCGCTTTTTGCTGGGTGGCTTTGGCCGGCGACAATCCGTCCGGAATAGTTTTCTACCTGGATGACATAAAGTTTGAATAGCGTTTCAAAATAGAAGTTAAAAAGAAAAATGAATAATAGGAGGGAACGATGAAAGTATCGAAAAATGCTGCGGTGTTCATGCTCCTGATAGCCTTATTATCTTCAATATTTTTTGCCTGTACGAAAAAGAAACAGTTAACAGCACTGGTATTAGGACCGACCATAACGGTTGTTGCCAGCGTTCCCAGCTCAACCGGCGCTACTATCACCTGGACCACCAGCGCAGTGGCAACTTCTAAAGTGTATTATGGGACTACTAATACCACGATGACTACCGCTACAACTGAAACAACTACTACAACCAGGAATCATTCTGTCAATATCACAGGGTTGACTGCTGGTACCATATATTATTATTATGTAGCCAGTACAGATGCTGCCAGTAATACCTCTATCCTGGGTGATGACGGCAGTTACAGTTTCACTACTACGGCAGCCGGACCGACTATCACCAGTGTAACCGCTACTTCAACAACGAGTACCTCGGCTACAGTCACCTGGACCACAAGTGCAGCAGCAACTTCTCAGGTGTACTATGGCTTGACCAGTAGTAGCTTTGATTCTAGCACCACAGAAACAACAACTACTACTACCAGCCATTCAGTTTCTCTCACCGGCCTGACTGCAGCCACTACCTATTATTATTATGTCCGCAGTAAAAATGCAGCCGGTAATTACTCTGCTTCCGGCGATGACGGGAGTAAGACTTTTGTTACCGCCAGCGGCAGCAGCGACTCAACATTCTATATTTATCTTGATGATATCAAGATCGAAGGAACTACTGGGTCAACCATTATTATTTATGATGATGATATAGGCTCCATAATCACTGGTGGGAGTGATAATATCAAGTATATGGGCACAAATAATGGGGCAACTAATATTGCGGATATGGCTCCCACGGCAACTGATGATACGTATAATAGTTCAGCCGCCAGCTGGAAGATAACCTTAACCAAAACCTCTGGTTCTTGGTGGGCTGGGATGTATATCTTATCAACGGGTGTGTGGAGAAATGATTGGACAGGTAGTGAGTCGACACCAGCTGATCTTACCGGGCCGACAGGAACAGTAACGCTTTCCTGTTATGCCAAAGTGGTGGGTAAGACCACGACAAAAATAAAAATAGGTATTGGTGATGATGGCGGTACTGGGGATAGTGTCACGTCAGGCAAGCAGGAAACCGCATATACAACTATAACTAATACCTGGACAAAACTGGAGCTTGATCTCACCACTGAGGACCTGTCAGCTATCAATGGAGTATTTTTCTGGGCCATAGATAGCATTTATGTTCCGTGATAAACGAAGAATAGCCTTTTTAGTTTGCCTGATTGCCTATTGTAGTTACGGCATAGCTGAATCTGCTACAGTCACTGTAGGAAAAGGGAGCTATACTGACGTGCTCCCTTCTTCCATTTCTGCCGGTAAGAGGCCGCCGGCCACGGCGTATGTTACCAGTAACCTGACCGGACCGTTGCCGACCACAAAGTGGTTTTCCGCACTGGTCAGCGCCGGAGGAGAATATGCGCATTATGCTTATCCGCTGGCTTTTTGTGTCAAAAATAATGCAGATTCTACCGGGTT
>CAZFDO010000015.1:0-17041 GCA_964517965.1 uncultured Clostridia bacterium | reverse complement strand
AAATGATCGGTAACATATTCATTAATGGATTCGGCGTTGCTCCTGTTGGCATAATTCCCCTCCTTGAAATGATTACACAGATTTTAATCGGTTTGACCTAAATATCTATGCATAAACTCTGCCTTAGCCTGCGGATATCTGTCCTCAGCTATGGCTTGTCTAACATTATTTATTAAGTTTATCATAAAGTGTACATTATGTAAAGAATTTAATCTCAATCCCAGGAGCTCATTCGCCCGGAAGAGATGATGCATATAGGCCCGGGTATAATTACGGCAGGTAAAACATCCGCAATTCTCATCCAGCGGCGTGAAATCATTCTTATAACAGGCATGGGTAATTACCCTTTTGCCGGTCGAAGTAAAAACTTGCCCGTTGCGCGCATTTCTGGTCGGGACCACGCAATCAAACATATCCACGCCCTTTTCAATATAATTCCAGAGATCTTCCGGCAAGCCTATCCCCATCAAATAGCGAGGTTTATCCTGAGGTAATAAGGGCAGGGTAATATCCAGCATTTCTGAAGCCAGATCTTTTGGCTCACCTACACTAACTCCGCCAATTGCCAGGCCATCCAATTCCAAAGCACAGGTCCTCTCTGCGCTTTCCCGGCGCAAATCCTGATAGAAACTACCCTGGACAATGCCAAAGAGCATCTGCTTTTGTTTCGTCACCAGGGATGTTTTGTCCAATTGCCGCTGCCGCTCTATCGACCGCTGTAACCAATCGATGGTCAAATCCAGCGATTCTTTGGCCAATACATGATCAGTAGGATAGGAAAGACATTCATCCAGCGGCATCATGATATCAGAGCCCAGCGTATTCTGGATATCTATCACCCGCTCAGGAGTGAGAAAGTGGCTGGAGCCATCTATGTGTGATTGGAATTTAACGCCTTCTTTAGTGACCTTGCGCAAACCATTCAAACTGAATATTTGATAGCCGCCGCTGTCAGTCAATATGGGGCCAGACCAGTTCATGAACTTATGTAAGCCGCCAGCCTGGGTAATGATCTCCTCCCCCGGGCGTAAATAAAGATGGTAGGCATTGCCCAGGATGATCTCTGCGCCCATTTCCACGACTTCTTCGCTGGACAGGCTTTTCACCGACGCCTGCGTGCCCACCGGCATAAACACCGGGGTTTTGACCAGTCCATGTGGCGTAGTCAATTCTCCCAGCCTGGCGTTAGTATTTTTTTCAGTTTTAATTAAACGGAAAGACATAATACCCCTTAAAAACATAACCCGCATATAGCGGGTAACAGAAAATACTTAAAATACAACTGAAACAATCCAAGAGTCTGGATTGGATTTAAAGATAAACTACATCTTCTCCATGATAGAGAGATAGGAAAAGGAGCATATATTCTCTTAAGTGACGGGTAAGAAGAAAATTATTCTTGATGTGCTCCCGGCCATTTGCACCCAATTTATTGGCATACTCCGGATTATTAAGAAGCTGCTTGATAGCAAAGGCTGCCCCTTCTACAGAATGGCACAATAACCCTGAATATTTATGTTTGACCTGTAATGGGATCCCGCCCACATTAGAAGCTACGACTGGCTTACTTTTCCATAAAGCCTCAGCCACAGTCAATCCAAATCCTTCTTTAAGCGATTTCTGCAGTATCACCGTAGATATCCTCTGCAAAGCATTTACTTCGATATCACTATGCGGGATCAATAAAATATGGATATCCGGATCGCCCTTAGCTTGCTCTTTCACTTCCTCGAATACTTCTATCCCCTCGGGGTCATCACTGGCTGTCCCGCCGGCCAGAATTAACTGGCAGTCAATATATTTTTTCACCAGACGGTATGCTTCGATCACTCCGATCGGGTCTTTTAGCCGGTCAAAACGGGATATCTGGGAAATGATCGGCTTATCCTGAATAATGCCATATTTATCCTGTACTGCTTTGATCGTTTCGGCGGGAAGTTCCCTGTTCTTATCACTTAAAGGATCGATCGACGGCGAGATCATGAACTGCCTGATCGGCAGCATCGGCGAAAAACTAGGAGCTGAAAATACCGCTGCATCATACTGGGTGATATACTCCCTAAGGAATTTCCAGACCTTTTTATCCGGGGTGGAGACATCGACATGGCAGCGCCAGATCCATTTATTACTTCCTCTTTTTTTGATCAATCCAATAGGCTGGGGATCATGAATGAACACAATATCGCCATAGATATTCACTTCTTCCACATTCTGCCGGCTCGTTTCCATAAAGATGTCAAAATCACGCTGGGTAATGTTCTCTTTCCGGCCATGCAGCCCGTTGTGTATCTTTTTGGTAACATCAAAGAACTCCATTCCTCCTTTGATCAGGTCCCAGCGGGTATCTACCCCTAATTCCTTCAGTAATGGCACCATCCTATTAAGTATTTCAGCCACCCCTCCACCGACCGCGGTAGAATTGATATGCTGCACTACCTTCCCCTGCAGCTTTTCAGCTAAAAGCCGCAGATCATCTATCGTTGACTGACCTATGATGGGAATGTAATCATCTATTCTGGCCATGTTAGGCAATCCTCTTTTCTATGATCCGTACTATCGCTCCCCGTAATTCCTCCATGGTGAAGGTATAAGGGTCCAGCCGGGCGATCTTATCAGCCAGTTCTTTATCCTGCAGAGAATGTTTGAACCAGTTGGAAAAATCGTTTTCTTTATTACCCAACCTGATCTTTGATTCAAAAATATGGAAATAGATGGAATCCAGGGTTATTTTCTTTAATATGTCGATGAATTCCACCAGGTCAGTAGCTTCATATTTGGTCGGGAAAACAAAACTAACTGATTTGATAAAATAAAACTCATCTCCGGCTACGGCAAAACGTTTACTGGCCTGGGGATGGGCTTTAAGATAATCTTCAATAGTTTTAATGATCTTTTCCCGCAGGCTCCGGATAGAGGTAAACTGGACTACATCAATACTGGCCAGCATCTCACCCAGTTCTTCTTCCACCAGTATATTGGAAACCCAATAGGCAAAATCATTCGGCGGCTCCGGAGAGAGATGCTGGTGCTGCTGCAGGAAACGATGAGTATGATGATAGATGCAGGCACCGGGTACTTTTTTCAGGATTAGCACCATCTCCTCCAGCGTAGCAGCTTGCAAACCGGTTAATTCAGTCAAGTGCAGCCTGGAAAAGAATCTAAACGGTTCCAGAGCCTTCTTTGGGTCTTTCATCTTGTCGCCTCTAATTCCAGACATATTTTCTGTAATACTTTTCCGACTTCGTCGCTATTGCGCAGGCCGTATTCTGCAGTGAATATCTTTTTCGTACCAACTAGCACGGTATATCCTTTACCCTTCAATACTTTAAAAGCATCCTCATCAGTAGTGTCATCACCGAAATAAAAGACTGCTTCGTTTTGTTTCTTATGAGCAAGGTCCTGCAACAACCAGCGAACCAGGTCACCTTTTCCCCATTGGACCGGAGGACGTATCTCCAGCACCATTTTTCCGGTACTTACGGATAACTGTTTTCCTTTTACATAAGGGCGGACCATCTCGGCGAATATTTCTTTTACTAGCGGGATTTTGTTTTTGGCTGCCAGCCGGTAATGGACACTGAGGGATATTCCCTTGTTTTCTATCAAGACTCCCTTTATCCCTTTGGTTTTTTCCCGGAGATAGCGTTCCAGTAATTTTAGCCGTTGAATGAACTCTTCATTATTAGAAAATACCAGCTGGACACCGTGATATTCCACTTCAAACCCGTGATTCCCGGCATATATAATGCCCTGCACCCTGACCCGTCTTTTAACATCAGCCAGAGACCGGCCACTGATTATAGCTAAAGTACAATTTGGATTTTTCGCTAATTTCTTTAAAATACTCCTGGTGGCAGGAAGCAGAACCGCCTGGCCGGGCTGATCAACAATGGGGGTCAGCGTACCATCATAATCCAAAAATATTACTGCCCGCTTCCGCTTAATAGCCCTGGCTACTGATGACCAATGTCTCAATAAATCTTTCATGACCACTTTCCCGCTTGATAATTAGCGTTTTACCGTAGTAACTTTAATGTATATTATTGCTTTTTTCATCCTTTTTTAAGGCAGTTAAGTCGCTGATTATGCTGCCTGCCCATTTATAGACATTATTGTCCTGAATGATCTTGCGCATAGCTTCCATCCGCCTGGCTTTTTCTTCCGGCAGCATCTCTACCGCCTGGCGGATAGCTTCCGAGAATTCTTCGGTAGCATAAGGATTGATCTGGATAGCATCGACTAATTCTTTCGCCGCTCCGGTAAAACGGCTCAGGATCAAGCTTCCCTTTAAGTCATCCTTAGCCGCCACGTATTCCTTGGCTACCAGATTCATTCCATCATGAAGTGAACTCACCACGCAAAAATCCGCTAATTTATAATACGGCAATATTTCTTCAGGGGAGAAGTGCCTTTTCAGGTAAATGATCGGCTGCCAGCTCCCTTCTGAATGTTTCCAATTCTTTTTTTCAATAAGCTCATCGATCTCTCCCATTAAATCGTGATACCGTTTGATGTGGGTACGGCTGGGAGCAGCCAACTGGACAAAAACAACTTTTCCTTTGTACTGGGGATACTTCTCAAAGAATCGGTCAATGGCGTTTATTCTTTCTAACAGCCCCTTAGTATAGTCTATTCTTTCCACTCCCAGTCCGACAATTTTTCCTGCCAGTTCAAGGTCAGCGCTGATCTTGGCTATTTTTTTGGTCATTGATTCCTGATCTTCTGATTCCTCAACTTTGGGGTCTACACTGATGGGAAATGGCTTGATCACTGTTTCCCGCCCGGCCCTGACGATGCTGAATTTCTCAGTATCCACCCGGGACTCGATCAAGCGGTTAGCCGTTTCCAGGAAATTATTGCAATGGAATTGCACGTGGAAACCGATCAGGTCACAACCCAGCATGCCATCCAGTATTTCCTGATGATAAGGACAGATAGAAAACACTTCCGGATTTGGCCAGGGTATATGCCAGAACAAAGCTATCGTAGCATCAGGCCGGCTTTCCTTGATCATCTTGGGAAGTAAAGTAAAATGATAATCCTGGATAAAAACAAAAGGATTATTAGCCGGTAATTCTTCCAGGATCGAGTTGGCAAATTTTTGATTCACTTTCTTGTACATTTCCCAATCTTCTTCCCTAAACACTGGCCGCGTATGGGTCATATGACAGAGAGGCCACAAGCCTTCATTGGAAAATCCATAGTAATATCCCTCTTCTTCAGCCTTAGTGAGCCATACTCTTTTGAGGATATATTGGTTGTCATCAGGCGGGACCCCCAACTTATTCTTGGAATTAACAAACCTCCTGTCTGCATTTCCGCTGCCATGGGCTAGCCAGGTGCCCCCGCAGGCTCTCAGTACCGGATCTAAGGCCGTAACCACACCGCTGGCCGGCCGGGTCCATTTAGCTTTGCCGGTAATTTCATCAAGGATATGCATATAGGGTTCCCTATTGGAGACCACAAATAAAGCATTTTCCCCGAGTTTGGCCAGGACCAGGTCCCGCAGTTTGACTTCGGTCCACTGTTCATCTACTTTTAACCTGGCTTGGGCTTCCCCGGCAATAGTTTTCCTGGCCACCCGCAGACTTAAGGCGACTTGTTCTACTTCAGAGGCCAGTTTGCCGAGCGCACCGGAATCTTTAATCGGATGTTTATTATCTATCTCACCTTTTTGGAAAAGACGAAACCATTCAGTCAGCTTTTGCACCGGAGTGATAAATATTTGTTTTTGGATCAGCGACACAATAGCAATAATAAGGAGTACTAAAACTATCAGGGTAATGCTGATATTTTTCCAAAGCTCGGCCAAGCGCGTATAGACATACGCGGTATCGTAGATAATTTCTACTACCCCGATCACTGTATTGTTGTCATCAAGGACCGGGACAGCATAACTGTAAATAGACAGGTCTTTAAATTTCTGCATCCCGGATTCTGTCTTATTATTTCCTATGACTTGGCTTAAATAACCTTTATCTTTTTCCTGCCACTCTGAAATACGTTCAGTGATGGCCAGGATCTTAGCATCTTTATCATATAGTACGCACCCTTGGAGCCGTTCCCTTTTTTGAAATCCGTCAACCAGCCGGCGCGCCGACCTCTTATCGTTGTTCTTGATAATATACCGGGCCGATACTTCAGTTGATTCGGCTACGGATTTGGCCTTGCGCTCTAATTCATCCATCAGCTTTTCCTGCTCTGATCTCACTTGGGCAATGCCAAAAACCGTAAAAACCAACGCCACAATTATTAATATCGGTAAAAGGAAAAGCAATATTCTTTTCATGGTAGGATCCCTCTGGTGAATGATTTTTATGTTATGATGCTATGCTGCGACACAATGCCGGATCTTTTCTTTAAGCGCACTGACCATGTGCGGCGAAACGCTATAATTAGCAACCCCGGTTTTTAATAGTTCTTTGGTCCAGAGCAGGTCACTGGATATTTCACCGCAAATACTGCATTCTTTTTTATTTTTATTACATATCCTGGCAACGTCCCTGATCATACCCAGTATTACTCTGGTTCCTTCTGTATAATATTCCGAGACATTCGGGTTTTCTCTGCCGGCGGCTAAAGTATATTGTATCAGATCATTGGTGCCAATACTGATAAAGTCGGCATAACGAATGATCTCAGGCAGGTTTATCACTCCAGCCGGTGTTTCGATCATAGCCCCGATGCTGAGACTCTTGGAATTGTGCAGGCCAATCTGCCGGCGGCAACTTTCATATAGTTTACGTACTGTTTTTATTTCGTGGGCAAAAGTGACCAGCGGAACCAATACTCTTAAATTAAAATTACAACTCATTTCAGCTATTACCTTAAGTTGGGTTAACATTAATTTTTCATACTTCAACAGGATCCTAATTCCACGCAGGCCTAAGGAAGGGTCAACCTGCTGCCCAATATACAAGTAAGGCAGTTGTTTATCTCCACCGATATCCAACAATCTTATTGTAACCAGGGTATTATCACAATGGTTTAATACCTCTAAAAAATGCCGCCGCAAATAGTCCTCATCAGGCATTATTTTACTACTAAGGTATATCTGTTCAATACGCCAGAGCCCAATGCCATCACAGCCATTCATAATCGCTGCCTCATAATCTTCTGCCGAAGCAATATTGGCATATACCTTTGTCTTTTTTCCGTTTTTCGTCAAGGCCGGTTTCTGGGCTTTCTGTTGGAGTTTGATCTCATGCTCTCTGTTTATTCTATCCTGTGATCTAAATCTGCTTTTATCGCTTGGGGTTGGATGGATAATGGCCGTACTCTTATCCCCGTCAACTAAGATCTCATCTCCATTTTTTACCTCAGCCAGTATATCCTTTATTCCGGTCAGGGCTGGTACACCCAAAGCTTTTGACAAGATCGCGCTGTGCGAATAGTTACTGCCCTCTTCTACAATAATCCCCTCTACGCTTTGCCGCTTTAGATGAACCGTATCAGAAGGTAAAAGCCTTTTTGCTACGACTATTGTTCCGGCAGAAAGTTTTCCCAGGACATTTCCTTCATAGCCTAATAAGACCCTGAGTAATCTCCTGCTGATATCTTCCAGGTCTGCGGTTTTGCTCCTGACCATTTCACTTTTGGCGTTACGCAGCCTGATAATTTTTCGGCGAAAGACGTTTTTTACCACTTGTTCGGCATTCACTAATTCCTTCCTTATTTCTTCTTTTAGCTCTCTTAATAATTTATCATCATTCAATAAGACCCGGTGCAACTCAAAAATATTGGACTGGGATGCTCCCATATCATTTTTTACGGCTAATCTCATTTTCTCCAGATCATTGAGAACCAGAGCTATGCTCTCATTCAATCTCCCAATTTCCTTATCTGTTTCCCACGCCTCAATACTATAGGATAAAATATCCCGACTGAGAATATCTGTATATACAAAGGCGTGCCCCAGAGCCACTCCCGGGGAAATAGAATGCCCCTTTAATATTTTCTTTTTTATGTCCTTTTTTACGACCATTATTTATTTACCCTCCGGGATATTTCCGAACCTCAATCATGGCGTATATAATTTTTTTTATGTTAACATAAAACAGGGTATAAAGCAAGAGACAATAATTTTGCTTGCAATAATATCATATCAATGTTATAAGTATTCTGAAAATAACTGAACATGTTAACGGGTTCGGTGATATCGTTGTCATCGGAGGTTTTGCAGGATAGTCGGGCCGCTATCTGGATTGGCTTCAGAAGCGGTTTTTTTATTTCCGCTATTTGCAACTATAAAAAAGGAGGGTAAATAAATGCGTAGAAACCAGCAAAAAATATTGTCTTTGATCCTGTTAGTATTGCTCGGAATAGTATTTTCCGGCTGCAATAAAAAAGCCGTTAAGCCTGGCGCTGGCAGCGGCACACAAAAAGCCGGAGGAGAAATAACCGGGGCCGGCGAAACTGTGACTGGGACTGAATTGGATACGCGGGGACTCTCATTCGAGCAGAATGTCATGCTCGAGAATGTTTACTTTGATTTTGACCAATACAACCTGACCCAGGAAGCCAGAACAATGTTAACTAAAAATGCCGAATGGTTGCTGAAAAACCCGGAGATACAGCTACAGGTCGCCGGTCATTGTGACGAACGAGGCACTGTTGAATATAATTTATCCTTAGGGGATAAGAGAGCAAAAACGGTCAGGGATTATTATTATCGCTCAGGAGTGGGCTTTGGCCGGATGGCTACTATTTCATACGGCAAGGAAAAGCCTTTAGACCCGGGACACAATGAACAGGCTTGGGATAAAAACAGGCGGGCAGAGACACTGATAAAGAAATAGCACCTCATTATTACTTACTTTATGAACATGGCATCGCCATATGAGAAAAACCGGTATTTTTTTCCGATGGCAATTTGATATGCTTTCCGGATCGTCTCCCTGCCGGCGAAGGCCGATACCAGCATCAATAAGGTAGACTTCGGCAGATGAAAATTAGTGATCAGCTTCTTCACTATCTTAAAATCATATCCCGGGTACATAAATATGTCTGTGTTTGCATTTCCCGCCTTTACAAACCAGTGGTCTTTAGAGCCTTTATTACCAGCTTCGAGCTTCGAGCTTCGAGCTAAAGTTCTGCTTTCATTGAAAGCAGAACTTTCCAGAGCTCTCACTGCCGTTGTGCCAACTGACACAATATTCTTCCCTTCTTTAATGGCTTGATTGATTTTCCTGGCCGAATCCTCAGGTATCTCGTAAAATTCCGTTTCCATTTTGTGTTTGGTTATATCTTCTTCCCTCACCGGAGAAAAAGTACCCATCCCCACATAAAGAGTGATGGGAATAATACTTATCCCTTTCGCTTTGATCTCCTCCAGTAATGCCGGGGTGAAATGCAGGCCAGCGGTCGGAGCTGCCACGGCTCCTTCTTTCTGGGCATATATGGTCTGATACCTGTCTTTATCCTCTTCTCCTGCTAAACGTTTTATATATGGCGGCAAAGGCATTTTCCCTATTCTGGCCAGCACTTTTTCAAAATCCGGCGTGTTGAAAGCCAGGATCACCTTGCCTTCCGGCCCTTTTTCCTTGATCTCCGCCTCTAAGTTCTCATCTTTAAAGTAAACCTTGTCTTTTGGTTTGAACTTACGCGCGTCTGTGATCAACGCTTCCCAGATACGGGCATTAGCGCCTATTTTCCTGAGCAGCAGTATTTCTACTTTGCCGCCGGTTTTCTTATGCGCAAACAGCCGAGCCGGAATGACTTTGGCATTATTAATAACCAAAACATCATCCAGGGTTAAGAAATTGGTTAGAGCGCTAAAACCAGTATGCTCCACCTGGCCAGTTTCTTTATTTAGCACCAATAATTTTGATTGATCTCGTTCTTTGGCAGGAGTCTGGGCGATGAATTCCGGTGGAAGATTATAATCGAAGTCAGCTAATGACAATTTACTTATATTTAATAGGCCCATTGCTTGATCTCGGTGCCGGGATAGTAGAATTTTAGGATTTGCCTGTAGTCGTAGCCTTTTTCCGCCATGCCCTTAGCGCCTTCCTGGCACATGCCTACTCCATGGCCCCAGCCAGTGCCTTCAAAAATATAGGCATCCTTATCTTTTTTGATCTTGAACATAGCGCTGCGGATGACATCCGAACCCATCAGCAGACGGAATTTATTGGCTTTGAGCAGGACTTTCCCATTTTTATGGTTAATTTTTATTTCTATGGCCCGGCCGGATGAACTCCGGTCATTAACTTTAATATTGGTGATCTTACTTACCGGTAAACTGTTAGCAGCCAGTAGCGATTCAATTTTGGTCCGTTCAAATCTGGCAGACCAGTTATAGCGGGGTGCTTTTTTACAGAAATTGCATCTCTTTATCTGCAGGTATTTTATCTTGTTTATACCTTCCCAGACATTCCGGGGATCCTCGGTATAGCCGCCACAAAATCCATGATACGGCGTGGAGATCAGCTCTGCATTATAAGTCAGGATCTGCCCGGTAGTCTCATTTACCAGAGCATTGGATACCGGATCTTCACTTTCTAAACCGCCATAAACCTGGCAACAAGTGGTATTGCAGAGATCATAACCATCCTTGGCGTGTTTGGCAAAATTTTTCAGAGCATAGGTCCGGGCCGCGACAATTTGAGCCTTGATTGCTTCTGCCGGCCACTTAGGAGAGATCTCATGCTTGATAATACCGTATACATACTCATCCAACGGCAGGATTTCTACTATGGTAAAGGATTTCGGGGCATTGTTGATTATTTCCAATGTCCCGCGATATTTCCGCCCATTTATGGTCAGGCGGTTATCGTCAGTACGCAGGGTAATCCGGTCGCTAATGATCTTTTTGGTATCCACATACAGGCTTTTATCTTTTATTTTGATAATTACAGGATGATTATATAAACCCGTGTTTTGAGATTTAGAAAAACTCACTTCGAAAACATTCTTTGCCCCGATAGTAGCTGAAGTTACATTACGGAGTATGCCCACATGTATGATCGGCTGAGCCGCCGCAGCAACAGTTGCGGTGAATATAAAAAATAAAAAAAACAACATTATTCTTTTCAATTTTTTCTCCTTGTTTATCTCTCTACCACTTTGGAGCTCAACTCCATCCCGATAGGATAAACATAATTCCTATCGGGGACATTCTATCATTATTTTATAGCAATTCTTCCTGTTTGCCTGTTGCTTTGGGAATAATATTCAAATGCTTATAAGTATTATCCGTTACCATCCGGCCGCGGGCAGTACGCGCCAAAAAACCGGCCTGTATTAAAAATGGCTCATATACATCAGTGATCGTATCCACTTCTTCATTTACGGCAATAGCAATGGTTTCTATCCCCACCGGCCCGCCGGCAAACTTGCCAATTATCGTTTCCAGTATCCGGCGGTCCATCTCGTCCAGGCCGGCGCCGTCAATAGAAAGCATATCCAAAGCTTTATTGGCAATATCTTCGGTGATAATCCCCTGTCCTTTGACCTGGGCAAAATCACGTACCCGTTTGAGCAGACGGTTGATTATCCTGGGTGTGCCGCGGGAACGCTTAGCCATTTCTGCTGCACCGCCGCGGTCAATATCGATGCTCAGTATTTTAGCGGAACGGAAGACAATTTTTTCCAGTTCTTCCAGCGTATAAAAGTTTAGATGCCCGACTATGCCGAACCGGTCACGCAACGGACTGGTCAGCAATCCTGCCCGCGTAGTCGCCCCGATCAACGTAAAATGAGGCAGATCCAGCCTGATCGAACGCGCACTGGGCCCCTCACCAATAATGATATCCAGTTTGAATTCTTCCATGGCCGGATACAAAGCTTCTTCCACCAGGCGATTCAGCCGGTGGATCTCATCTATAAAGAACACATCTCCGTCTTTAAGGTCAGTCAGGAGCGCCGCTAAGTCGCCAACCCTTTCCAGTACCGGCCCGCTGGTTGCACGGATTCCCATGCTCATCTCATTGGCAATAATATGTGAAAGCGTGGTTTTGCCCAGTCCAGGGGGGCTATAAAACAAGCAATGGTCCAGTGGTTCCTGGCGTTGTTTGGCGGCAGCTATAAAGATCCTTAGATTTTCTTTTAATTTATCCTGGCCGACAAATTCATCCAAATTTTGCGGGCGCAGGGTTACGTCTAATTTTACATCTTCATTGTTGTTTTCCGGTGAAGTCAACTTCTGGTCCACTCTAGCCCCGCATAAGTTTTAATGAGTGCTTGATCAAATCAGCTACTTGTGAGTCTGGTTTTTCCTGTACTGCCTGATCCACGGCTTCCCGCGCCTTACCCTGGGAAAATCCCAGTGCCATCAGCCCCGCCACAGCATCATTAACTTCTTGCATATCCTGCAGGTCTGATTTTTCCTTTTCCTGGGTTGCTCCGCTGATCTGCCTGATCTTATCTTTCAAGCCGAGAATGAGCTTATCAGCGGTTTTCCTGGTCAGGTTGAATATACCAACCAGGGTCTTGACATCACGCTCCCTGATAGCTTTGTTAAAGAGCGAGAACGACTTGCTGATCTTGGACAATATTTCTACTGCTCCCTTAGCCCCGATCTTGGAGATACTTTTCAGAAGTAGGAAAACTTCTTTTTCTTCCGCGGTAAAGAATCCGTACAAAGTAGTGCCAGACCCATACATACCGGTAGATTCACAAAGATAGAGCTTCACCGGCATATTGACCAGCGGTAATTTCTCAAAGGTACTGGCTGGGACATTGACTTCGTAGCCAAGCCCGGCTGCTTCAATGACTACCTTATCGATATTTTTGGAAATAAGATTACCATGAATATAACAAATCATTTAAAGTCCTGTTTTCTGGCGATATTTAGCGTTAGAAATATGAGTAAAAGCTATGGCCAGGGCATCAGCTACATCATCCGGCTTGGGTACTTCATTCAATCCCAGCAGCACTTTGATCATCTTTTGCATCTGCGATTTCTCCGCCCGGCCATACCCGACCAGGGATTGTTTCACCTGCAAAGGAGTATATTCATATATTTCCAGGTTTTCTTCTATGGCCGTCAGCAAGATCACCCCCCGGGCATGCCCTACGCTGATAGCGGTCTTGACATTCTTGGCAAAGAACAATTCTTCTACTGCCGCTGCTTCCGGATTATACTGCCGGATAATTTTCTGCAGTTCCCGGTGTATTATTTCCAGCCTCTCGGGAAACGGAGTCGTACTCTTGGTCAGGATCGCGCCGTAGCCATGGGTCGTCAGCCGCTGGCTGCCGATTGTTTCTATTATTCCCCATCCTGTGGTCGCGGTTCCCGGATCCACTCCTAAAACTATCATGGAAAACCTTTTCTCAGCGGTCAGTTTTCAGCGGTCAGCGGTCAGCGGTCAGGCATCAGAAGTCAGAAAAACTTTCTAATGGGGTCGTGATCGTTGCTGTACGCTGTACGCTGTACGCTGTACTTATGTCAAGTTAGAAATTCGTTCCATCTCTTCCTTGGATATATCCACATTGGAATGGACTGTCTTTACATCATCATGCTCTTCCATCCCCTCTACTATGGCCATCATCTGTTCTGCGCCGCGGCCGCTTAACTTAACATAAGTTTGGGGGATCAAAGTCACTTCCGCAAAAGTATAGCTTACTTTCTGATCATCCAGTTTCTTCTTAACCTCGGCAAAAGCCGTTGGGTCAGTGGTTATTTCGTATATTTCTTCATCATCGCTGGCAATATCAGAAGCTCCTGCTTCCAGCGCGATATCCATTAATTCTTCTTCTTTATAATTTTTCTTGGGAACTTCGATCAAGCCTTTCTTTTTAAACATCCAGCCCACACAGCCGCCCTCTCCCATATTGCCGCCATGCTGGGAGAATATTTTCCTGATCTCATTGGAGGTGCGATTTTTGTTTTCAGTGGTGGTTTCGACAATGACCGCAACTCCGCCTGGGCCATATCCTTCATAGGTGCATTCTTCATAGATGACACCCGGCAATTCACCGGTACCTCTCTGGATCGCCTTCTTGATATTATCCTGGGGCATATTAGCTGCCTTAGCATCTTCGATAGCTTTCCGCAAGCTGGCATTTCCTGCCGTGTCACCACCCCCGGCTTTCGCTGCCATGGTGAGCTCCCTTATAATCCGCGTGAAAACCTTGCCCTTCTTGGCATCAGTAGCAGCTTTTTTATGCTTGATACTGGCCCATTTTGAATGACCTGACATGGGTATTTCCTCCTGATTTATTTTTATAGTTTATAGTTTAACATTTAATTTTACCACAATTTCTATATCCTGTAAAGTGAAATCCTCCGTAGCCAATTAGTATAACACTATATGGCGAAGGAGGATGAAATCCGCCGAAGCAAGAAACCCAAAAACAATCAGCCCCAGGTTAATATACTGGGGCTTTGCGCCGCGTCCGCCAATCTTGTGGGCGGATAGGCGGACAAAATAGGAGCAGTTCCCCGCTCCTATCGCTTAATTCTTTCGTTTCTAACTGCCAGCCGCGCCTGCCCGCCAACGTTTATTGGAGGGAGTTCCGACATTACGTCGGGACGGACTGCTATCTGTCAACTGCGTTTCTACTTGCTTCCCTCTTCCCGGTGCTTCTTATATGTCTCTATTAGCGGTGTTGCCAGTTGCGACGGCAATTCGTCATAATGATCAAATTTCATATTAAACGTCCCACTGCCATGTGTGGATGAGCGCAGGCTGGTAGCATATTCATGCATTTCCGAAAGAGGCACTAAAGCTTTCACTACCGTGTCCCGGCCGTCCTTATCCATCCCCAGTACCCGCCCGCGGCGGGAATTAAGGTCTCCCATAATGGTCCCGGTATATTCTTCCGGTGTGTAGATCTCTGCATTCATGATCGGCTCCAGCAAATAAGGCCTGGCCTCTTCCACCGCCTTATGTATAGCCATACTGCCGGCGATCTTGAAAGCCATATCGCTGGAATCTACGTCATGATAAGAACCGTCAAATAAAATCACCCGTATATCTACCACTGGGTAGCCGGCTAAAATACCCATATCCATTGTTTCCTTAACGCCTTTTTCAACCGCCGGTATATAGTTCTTCGGGATCGCCCCGCCGACGATCTTGTTGACGAATTCAAATCCCTTGCTTCTTTCAATCGGCTCTGCTTTGATCCAGACATCGCCATACTGGCCATGCCCGCCTGATTGTTTCTTATGTTTCCCTTGTACTTCCACTTTTGCCCGGATAGTTTCCCGGTATGGCACCTTTGGTTTTTTCAGTTCCATGGTCACGCCATAGCGGCTTTTCAGGCGGCTGGACAATACTTCCAGCTGTAAACTGCCGATCCCGGACAGGATGCTCTCATGTGTCTCAGGATTAAGGCCATATCTGAGGGTCGGATCTTCTTTCATCAAGATATGAATGGCATGCCCGATCTTTTCAGTTTCTTCTTTGCTCTTGCCGAATACCGCCATATCAATCAACGTGTGGGGGAATTTAATGGGATCTATCGTGACTTCATGCTTGGGTTCACAGAGCGTATCATTGGTCCCGCTATTTTTTAATTTCACTACCGCTCCGATATCTCCTGCTACCAATCCTTCCACATCTTTCCTGTTCTTGCCCATTACTACGGATATTTGCCCTAACCTTTCATTGGCCCGCTTGTTACCATTTAGCAGATCCAGTCCGGTGTTGACTGCGCCGGAATACACTTTCAAATAAGATATTTCTCCCATGTGCGGTTCAATATGAGTTTTAAATATCAGCATGGACACCGGGTCACTGGGCTTGACCAGCGGGTTTTTCAGCGGTGAAGGAAGATAATCTACCATAAAATCAAGAAGATTGGTTACCCCGATGTTATTAGTAGCTGAACCTACCAGCACCGGGATAATTGTTCTCTCCTCAATACCTTTTTGCAGGCCTTGGGTAATTTCCTCTTTAGTGAGTTCTTTCCCTTCCAGATACTCTTCGATCATTTTCTCATCTAAAGACGCAATAGCTTCGATCAGTTTATCATGGTATTCATCAGCTTGCGCTTTCATCTCCGCCGGGACATCATTCATTTTCAAAAGATCGATCACGCCTTTGAACGTACTGGCGGCACCGATAGGTAATTGCACCAGCACAAAATTACTCTCCAGCTTGGTGTTCAAGGAGGCCATTACCTTTTCCAGGGAAGAGTTTTCCTTGTCCATACGGTTGATCAGGATAATCCGCGGCAAATTATTGGCTTCAGCATATTTCCAAACTTTCTCCGTGCCGACATTGCACCCGCTGACCGCATCTACGACAATGACCGCAGCCTCAGCTGCCTTCATGCCGCTCGCGACCTCACCGGTAAAATCAGCGTACCCGGGAGTATCGAGAATATTTATTTTAGTGTCTTTATATTCACAGTATGATAATGCTAAATTAATGGAAATTTTGCGGTTAATCTCATCTTCGCAGAAATCGCTGACTGTATTTCCTTCTATGATCTTGCCCAGCCGGTCAGTCATTTTACAGTTTGACAGCATGGCTTCGTTCAGGCTGGTCTTTCCGACCGTGCCATGCCCTGCCAAGACCACATTGCGGATATTCCCTGCTTCATACTTTTTCATGAGAAACCTCCTTGGCGAATAACACGAATGACAGCTAATGACTCGAATAATTTATTTTTTACTTATTCGGCTACTATTCGCATCTCTTAATTCGGCTCTTATTCGTGTCCTATAAATAAAAAAAAGCATTGTTGTATAATACAACAATGCTTTTTATTTTGTATGGTTACCTTTAGGCACAATCATAGATAAGCCAAATCCTTTATGGTATCTGTATTGATCAGGATTTTTAAATTATTACCGTTGGGATCAGCCGGGATCATGACAAACCGTTTTTTCTGGCTGGGATTACTGACTGAATATCCGACTATCTTTTCACCGTCGTGAAATTCTACGGATAATTTTTTCCCATAAACAGTTTTGCCGGTTTCGAATTCATTCTTTTCCTTATAAAGGTGATTTCCTTCATGATTTCGCACAAAGAAAATAGCTTTTACAAGGTCAATATTAATTCGGTCTACCTGGCTTTTACCAGCTTCGTCCATGCGCAACAAGTGCATCATAGGCGCATCGCTGGTAAAATCATAGGCTATA